>VSOD01000030.1 GCA_009774655.1 Lachnospiraceae bacterium | reverse complement strand
GTCGTGAACGGCGTAAACTATGCCTGCGATATCGGCCGGTTCAACAACGATAATTTTATCTACGTGGCGGCTTTCGGTATTTTTACCGACGTGTCTTACGGAACGAAGCAGGACGTGAAAAATGTACTGGGACATGCCGCCTATCTGCTGGAAGGCGTGAAGCGGCTGCCTTCCGTCCGGGCCTGCCCGTTGAAGATCACCTGTAACGATCAGGTGATCGAGGGAGAGTTCCTCTACGGGATGGTCACCAATTCCTATTCTGTGGGAGGCTTCCGGGGCATCACGGGGCAGGATATTCTGCTGGATGACGGGCTGTTTGAGGTGACGCTGATCCGCAGGCCCACCAATCCGCTGGATCTGAACAATATCATCATGGCGCTGGTGGACAAGCGTGTGAAGTCGGAGCACATCCATACGTATAAGACGTCGGAGCTGATCGTGGAGAGCGGGAAGCCGCTGGCCTGGTCACTGGACGGAGAGTTTGGCGGGGAGCACCTGAAAGCCGTGATCAGCAATGAGCAGCAGGTACTCCAGATCAGGATTCCACAGGAATACGCCTGATTTTTTGGACATATTTTCCAGAGAATCTATTTGCGTATAAACAGGCTTTGGGTTATAATAAATGCAGTACTTTTCATCCGGTCCCGTGCCGGTCAAAATATTAAAATATTAAGAAAGGTGGTAACAACAATGCCATTAGTAACAACAAAGGAAATGTTTGAGAAGGCATACAATGGCGGTTATGCGGTTGGTGCATTCAATGTTAACAACATGGAGATCGTTCAGGGTATCACAGAAGCAGCAGGTGAGTTGAACAGCCCGGTTATTCTTCAGGTTTCCAAGGGAGCACGTGCTTATGCGAACCATACTTATCTGGTTAAGCTGGTAGAGGCAGCAGCACAGGAGAATCCGCAGATTCCGATCGCTCTGCATCTGGATCACGGCGACAGCTTCGAGCTGTGCAAATCCTGTATCGACGGCGGCTTTACTTCCGTTATGATCGACGCGTCTTCCAAATCTTTTGAAGACAATATCGCATTGACCAAGCAGGTTGTAGAGTATGCTCATGACAAGGGCGTAGTAGTAGAGGCTGAGCTTGGCACACTGGCAGGTGTTGAGGACGAAGTAGTAGTAGAGGCTGGTAAAGAGTCCTACACACGTCCGGAGGAAGTGGAAGAGTTCGTTTCCAGAACAGGTTGTGACTCTCTTGCGATCGCGATCGGTACTTCCCATGGCGCTTACAAGTTTACGGCAGCTCAGTGTACAAGAAATGCTGACGGCATCCTTGTTCCGCCTCCGCTTCGTTTCGACGTATTAGAGGAGTGCATCAAGCGTCTGCCCGGCTTCCCGATTGTTCTGCACGGATCTTCTTCCGTTCCGCAGGAGTTCGTTAAGATGGTTAACCAGTACGGCGGCGATATGCCTGACGCAGTGGGTATTCCGGAAGAGCAGCTTCGTAAGGCAGCTGAGCTTGCAGTATGTAAGATCAATATCGACTCCGATATCCGTCTTGCTATGACAGGCCACATCCGCAAGTACTTCGCAGAGCATCCGGATCATTTCGATCCTCGTCAGTATCTGAAACCGGCTCGCCAGGCTGTTAAGGAGATGGTTGCTCATAAGATCGTTAACGTTCTTGGTTCTGACGGTAAGGCGTAAGACGTAAAGTAAAAAAATAAACAATTAAACAACAGAAATACAGCAACAGGAAAGCCCCACTCTGTATGAGAAAGAGTGGGGCTTACTTATATGAGTTGTATGCCTTTATTTGTACGCCTTTATTTATGTGCTTTTATGCCGTTTCTATCTTTCGGTGTGTTCCTCATTGATATCCGGAAAGACGGAGAGGAGAGGCTTTACGTCCTGTCTGCGGATAACGCGGTCCACATAGTTTTTTGTAATACGCATGACGAGCGGCGACAGACAGAGCACGCCGATCAGGTTAGGCATGGACATCAGTCCGTTAAAGGTGTCGGACAGATCCCAGGCCAGACTGAGGTTCATGGTGGCACCCACGTAGATGATCAGGATAAACACGATCTTGTAGGCGATGGTGGATTTCGTGCCGAATAAATATTCCCATGCCTTAGAGCCGTAATGGCTCCAGCCAAGCACTGTGGAGAAGGCAAACAGCAGGATCGAGACGGCGATGAACATCGGGCCGAAGGAGCCAAATATCGTGGCAAAGGCCTCGCCCACCAGGGCGGAACCGGAAGCCTCGCTTAAGACCGCGCCTGTCTCCAGATCCACAAGTCCGGATGAAAGGACGGAAAAGGCAGTCAGCGTGCAGACGACCATGGTGTCGGCAAACACTTCGAAAATACCCCACATACCCTGCCGGACAGGCTCTTTTACATTGGAGTTGGAGTGCACCATCACGGAGGAACCAAGGCCCGCTTCGTTGGAGAAGACACCCCGCTTCATCCCCCAGGTGAGAGCCAGCTTGACGCCGGAACCGACGATGCCGCCGCCCACGGCTTTTAGGCCGAAAGCGCCCTTGAAAATGGCGGAAAAGACCGCGCCGCACTGTCCGATATTAGCTATAAAGATGGCGAGCGCGCCCAGTATGTATGCAATGGCCATAAAGGGAACCAGCTTCTCGGTAACGGAAGCGATCCGTTTCAGGCCGCCGACAATGACCAATGCAGCCAGAACCATAAGACCGATACCTGTAGCGACGGTCGGAATGGAGAAGGCCGCTTCCATATTGGCGGCTATGGAATTCACCTGACTCATGTTGCCGATACCGAAGGAGGCCAGCAGACAGAACACGGAAAAGAGCACCGCCAGAACCGCACCGATCTGCTTACAGCCCTTATAGGAGCCGAGACCGTCTTTCAGATAGTACATGGCGCCGCCGCACCACTCGCCTTTCGCATTCTTGCGGCGGTAATAGATGCCCAGCACATTTTCGGAATAGTTGGTCATCATGCCGAAGAAAGCCACGATCCACATCCAGAAGATGGCGCCGGGGCCGCCGGCAATCAGCGCGCTGGCCACACCGACGATGTTGCCCGTTCCGATGGTGGCCGCCAGAGCCGTACACAGCGACTGAAACTGGGATATGGCCTTGTCTTCCTTATCGGTGTGTTTCGTAATGTGTCTGTCACGAAAGATACCGCCGATGGTGTTCTGGAACCAGTGCCCGATGTGGGACAGCTGGAAAAATCTGGTCAGTACCGTCATCAGGATGCCCGTTCCCACCAACAGTACCAGCATGGGGATTCCCCAGACGAAATTGTTGACGGCGCTGTTGACACTGGTGACAGAATCAACAAGGCCTGCAAAATATTCTTTCAAAATAATCTCCTCCTTCTCTGCTTCCGGAAAATATTAGGTTCAATGCTTTAAAATACACTTTTACAGTATAGCACAGTAAAGTGTCACGGGCAAGGAATAAATGTATACATGCATATTTGGATGTAATGCTGGGGTGCTATTCACGGTGCACTGCACCCTTCTGCAGGGTATCCGGCCGGATCAGACAAGTTTATGTACTGCCGGGACTTATTTTGTTACATTTTGTCCGTTCATGAATTGTTCATATTTAATTTAAAAAAACTTCATGCAGGTAACATTCTTTAGACATTTCTCATGCGTATACTAAGACCATAAGATAACAACAAGGCAACACAACAAACCGACAACATCAAGTTTACTGATTAACTAAAACTTTTTCATAATAATGCCAGGTAGAGTTCGCTCTGCCTGGCATCCTCCCTTTTCATGGGTAAATTTTCCCGCATTCTTTCATGATTTATTATAAAATGACACAGGACATAAGTTATGGATTCCGATTATTGCATCAATAAAATGAGGGAAAACAGACGGGGTAAACGATCGTAGCATGGATGTAAGGCCGCGTTGCTTTCTTTTTTGACAGGGGCAGGCTATCATCCTGTCATAGTTAATGTCATCAGAAATTTGACAGGGCGTTAACTGTCAGACACGGAAGGAGAAACAGGAATGGGACTGGAATTGGGAACGAAGATCAGGCAGTTAAGAAAATTTTCCGGTATGACGCAGGAACAGCTGGCAGAAAAACTTCATGTATCACGGCAGGCATTATCGAAATGGGAAAATGATACGAGTCTGCCTGACCTTGAGAGTGTGATCAAAATTTCAACGCTGTTTCGGATCTCTCTGGAAGAATTATTGCTGGAGGAGAAAGCGGCGGAGGAATCTTTTGCTGTCAAGCGGCATACTGCTTGTGACGATCAGTATTATGATGGCGGCGTTTGTCTACGCGCTCAGGACGAGACGGATCGTATTTCTTATCGCTGTACAAAAGACGGACAGGAGGAGATGATCTCTGAGGAAGCATATGCAAAGATTTATAAAGAGTATGAGAAAAGCACGGTGGTCAGCTTTGGATACGGGGCAGGTGTGTAGGGAGTCTTAAAGCGTGTTCACGAACTGTTCAAAAATGCTTCAAAAAAACTTCACGCAGGTAACATTCTTTAGACATTTCTCGCGCGTATACTAAGACCATAAGATCACAACAGGCCAATACAACAAGCCGACAACATCAAGGTTGCTGATTAACTAAAACTTTTTCATAATAATGCCAAGTAGAGTTCGCTCTGCTTGGCATCCTCCCTTTTCAGGGATGAAATGTTTTTCGATTGACTTCTATTCGAAACCTCCCTATAATTAAAACGAAATAATTTGTACAATATTACCAGTTTTCCGGAGATAAATAAATGGCGAGATTATATTTTGAAGAAATAGATGATGAGACAGAAAATGAGGAAACAGAAGATATAGAAGCAGCAGAAAACTCAGCATACAGGAAGATAGAAAAAACAGAAAACTCAGCATACAGAAAGATGGAAGCAACAGAAAACATTGCATACATGGAGATAGAAGATTTAGAAGATATAGATGACATAAAAGCAACAGAAACGTTCGGGGAAGAAGAGTACAGAGAATATTTTGCCCACTATGAGGAGCGGAAGCGCATACGTTTAGAGCGTCAGCAGCGCATGAGAAAACAGCGCCTGTTGAAGCGTTTTCTGTGTCTGGGTGCGTTTTGTGTCGCCATGAGTATTGTCGTTATCGTGAACATATTCAGCAGAAAAGGGGACAGAGAAGAGGCGCAGGACCAGCAGCAGACAGTGAAGAATGTGGAGCAGACGGAGCAAAGCGATTTACCGATGATAAATGAGGTACAGGGAGACGCACCGGAGGAAGCGGACGTTGCAGACAATGAACCAGATGCGGCGGGGACAGAGCCGGATCTGGAGGAGCCGGTTTACAGTTTTCACGATACTCTGCAAACGGCGGCTATTTATAGCGAGGAAGTGATCAGTACCAATGCAATTCTGGTTGATGAGAGTACGGACACGATCGTTGCCTCAAAGGGGGCAAATGAGAGAATCTATCCGGCGTCCATGACGAAGGTGCTGACCGTGCTGGTGGCGGCAGAGCAGATCACGGAGGAGGATCTGGACGACACGTTTACCATCACGCTGGAGATCACGGATTATGCCTATGTGAACGACTGCAGCGCGGCAGGATTTTTGGATGGGGAAAGGGTGACGGTGCGCGACCTTTTCTACGGTACAGTGTTGCCTTCCGGCGGGGATGCCGCATTGGGACTTGCCATTTATACAGCGGGGTCGCAGGAAGCATTCGTGGATATGATGAATGCGAAGCTAAAGGAGCTGGGCCTTGGAGACAGTGCCCATTTTACGAACTGTATAGGCCTTTTTGATGAACAACATTATTGTACCGTCTATGATATGGCCGTTATCATGAAAGCGGCCATGCAGAATGAGTTGTGCAGGGAGGTATTGTCTGCGCATACTTATACGACCAAGGCTACGGCAGAGCATCCCGAGGGCATTACCATTTCCAACTGGTTTCTGCGCAAGATCGAGGATAAGGATACGGGCGGCGAAGTGCTGTGCGCCAAGACAGGCTATGTGGTCCAGTCCAAAAACTGTGCGGTGAGCTATGGCACATCCGCGGGCGGAACGCCATATATCTGCGTGACTGCGGGTTCGACCAGCGGCTGGCGGTGTATTTATGACCATGTGGAGATCTATAACAGATATGTGCCGGCAGGGGGATAATGTGTTTTGCCGGCACAGGATGAATCAAACAAATCGCTCTTCATACGCATTACTATGTGCTGTATCATAAAACTGTACGATACAGACCAACAGCAGCGGATCCCTGTGGATGGATTCGCTGCTGCTCGTATTTACTGGAGTTTTTCCGGTTCCGGATAATCTACGCCGAAGGTATCGACGGTGACGGTCTTCATCACCTGGTCTTCCAACGGTCTGTCGGAATAATCTGTAGGCGTCTCGGCGATCTTGTCCACCACATCCAGACCCTCGATCACCTTGCCGAAAGCTGCATAAGCGCCGTCTAAGTGCGGGCTTGTCTTGTGCATGAGGAAAAACTGGCTTCCCGCCGAGTCGGGATGCATGCTTCTGGCCATGGAGAGGACGCCGGGGGTGTGCTTTAAGTCGTTGGGAAATCCGTTCTGTGCGAATTCGCCGCGGATGGAATAGCCCGGACCGCCCATGCCGCTGCCTTCCGGATCTCCGCCCTGGATCATAAAGCCTTTGATGACTCTGTGGAAGATCAGGCCGTCGTAGAAATGCTTCTGGATCAGGCTGATAAAATTGTTGACGGAAACAGGGGCGATCTCCGGATAAAGCTCGGCTTTCATCACGTCACCGTTTTCCATCGTAAAGGTTACAATCGGATTCTGTGCCATACTGTAAAGTCCTTTCTTAAAATATTTGATTTCGTTTGTATATTTTTCCTATCTATTATATTATTATATATAAGAAAATACAAATCAAAAAACTTAAGAGATGCAGACAAGAAATTATGCAAAGAGCATGATTCTCATGCGACCCGCTGACCAATGGTGCGCCGCAGGATGGAAGTTGACTGTAAAGAACAAGACGTGGAAGAGCCATCGCGATGCGATATTCAATGGCTGGATGGATATGACGGGGAAGGAAGATGAACCGTCATGTAAGATGAGTGGGGTGGGGTTATGCTGAGGAAAGTGGTTTTTGCATTGAAAGATGGAACGGGAAACCGATTACAGTTATCGTTGCGCAGTCTGATCCAGGAACTGAAACAGCACGGGATAGAGGTAGCCTATGCCATATGTCTGGAAGATAAGGTGTGCGGGGAGCAGAGCGCTGCGGCTGTATGCGGTGAAGATTGTCTGCTGAAGAAGCACGGCAGTATCTGTGCGGCGGATCAGGCAGAGCCGGATACCCTCTATATCACGGATTCTTCCGTGCAGTACTGTATCTGGCAGCAGCACGGGAAATATGTCCTGCCCTACAGACACCAGTGGAATCAGGAGGATGTGTTTGAGGGCGCGGAATATATGATAGAACGTCTGGAAGAGGTAGACTACGAAGTGATCGACATGGCCTACCGTCGTCTTGCCGGGATTCCATGGGAGATCTTCAAGACTGAGCGCTGTATCGTGCGGGAGACGATCGTGGAGGATGTGGACAGTCTGTACGGCATTTACGGGGAGCCGGCCATCACGGAGTACATGGAAGATCTGTATCAGGACCGGGACGAAGAGATTGCCTACATAAAGGATTACCGCAGGCGGATGTACGGTTTCTACGGCTATGGCATATGGAGCGTACTGTCCAGACGGGACGGGCAGGTCATCGGACGGGCCGGGATCAGCTGGCGGGAGGAATTCGATGTGCCGGAGCTGGGGTTTGTGATCGGGGTTCCGTGGCATCGGCAGTGATACGCCTATGAAGTGTGCAGTGCGATCCTGCACTATGCGTGGAAGGATATCGGTTTTAAGCAGATCCAGGCGCTTGTCATGGAACACAATGAGAAATCCGCCGCACTGTGCCGGAAGCTGGGGTTTGAGGACAACGGGATCACGGTACTGGAGAATGTGCGGTATATCTTATATAAAATGCAGTTGAACCGCGGCTGTGGAAGAGAGAAGGATTATGTACGGCAATAACAGAGAGGCAGGGAGAATCTCATGAGTATCACAGTGGTCATACAGCAGATGGTCATCATCTTTATACTGATCGCTGTCGGTATGTTTTTATACAGGAAGGAAATGCTGTCGGAGACAACGACAAGACAGATGTCAGGACTGATCGTCAACCTGACCAATCCGGCGCTGTTGATTAGCAGCGCCCTGCAGGAAGGGCCCAGAATGTCGCTGCAGGATCTGGGAACGGCGCTTGTGGTGGATCTGGTCATCTACGCCGTGCTGATATTGGCGGGCTTTCTGATTCCGCGCATTCTGCGGGTGCCGGACAAATACCACTATGCATACCAGATGCTGACCATCTTCGGTAACGTGGGTTTTATCGGGATACCGCTTGCTTCGGCGGTGCTGGGAACGGAATGTCTGATCTTTGTTTCGATCTATAACCTGCTTTATGTGCTGCTGATCTATACTTTCGGCATCTCGCTTCTGCAGCGGGCGGCGGCGAAGCAGGCAGACAGCGGGGCGAGTCCTCAGGATTCAGCAGGCGCACAGACAGATGCGCTCTCCTGGAAGAAGATGATCAATGCCGGGACAATCTCGGCGGCAGTGGCTATCATCCTGTATCTGGGCGATATTCCGGCTCCTGCGATCCTGTCTTCCACCCTGGATTATATCGGACAGACGACCACATTATTATCCATGCTCGTGCTGGGTGTCTCGGTGGCGCAGATGGCCCTGCGGGATATCTTCTGCCATCCGAAGCTGTACTGGTTCGTGCTGCTGCGGCAGATCTTATTGCCTGTGGTGTGCGTGCTTCTGCTGCGCCCTTTTTTACATAACGAACTGCTGCTGCATACGACGGCCCTGATGCTTGCGGTCCCGGCCGGGAATATGCCGCTGATGCTGTCGAAACAGCTGCAGATCGATACGGACACGATCTCACAGGGAATCATCCTGACGACACTGCTTGGGCTGGTAACGATCCCCGTCGTCAGTATGATCCTGTAAAACCGGCAGACGTCTTTTTACTTCTTATACAATTCTTATACGACCTGTACTTTCATCATATTCGTAGTGCCGGATACCCCGATGGGCACGCCGGAAGTGATAACGGTCAGGTCGCCGGCCTCTAAAAGTTTCATCTTTACGGCCGCCTGAATGGCTTTGTCAAAAAGATGGAAGACTTCCTTTTCTTCCTTGATGACGATTGGTGTGACACCCCAGGTCAGGGACAGCTGGCGGCAGACCTTCTCCGTGGTAGCACAGCTGATGATGTCGCTCTCGGGACGGTATTTGGAGAGCATTCTGGCCGAAGTGCCGGATTTGGTGACGGTCACGATGGCCTTGGCGTTCAGATCCAGCGCGGTGGTACAGGAGGCGTGGCAGATGGCATTCGTAATATCGGCATCCGTCTCCCGGGCACTCTGGTAGAACCGCTTGCGGTAGTCCACGTCCTGTTCCGTGCGCTCGGCGATCCGTACCATGGTCTTTACGGCTTCCACCGGATAGGCGCCGGCCGCCGTCTCCCCGGAAAGCATAATGGCGCTGGTGCCGTCGTATACGGCATTGGCAACGTCGGTGGTCTCCGCTCTGGTAGGACGGGGGTTTTTGATCATGGATTCCAGCATCTGGGTGGCCGTGATCACCTGTTTGCCGGTGCGGTATACTTTCTTGATGATCTTTTTCTGGATCACGGGCACTTCCTCGTAGGGAATCTCCACACCCATATCGCCGCGGGCCACCATAATGCCGTCGGACACTTCGATGATGTCGTCGATGTTGGTGACGCCCTGCGCATTCTCGATCTTGGCGATGATCTTGATATCGGAGCCGCCGTTTTTCTCAAGCAGCCTGCGCAGCTGCAGGATATCTTCTTTTTTCTGGACAAAAGAGGCGGCGATAAAGTCTACATCCTGGCTGATGCCGAACAGGATATCTTCTCTGTCCTTATCACTGATGTATGGCATGGAAAGATCCACATCGGGCACGTTGACGCCTTTATGGTTGGAGACGACACCGCCGTTGATCACGCGGCAGACGATATTGGTGCGGTCCACCTGCTCCACCGTCATCTCGATCAGGCCGTCGTCGATCAGCACGCGCATACCGACTTCCAGATCCTCATAGAGCCGGTTGTAGGTCACGCTCACCTTGTCTTTCGTGCCCTCCACCTCATCTGCTGTCAGGGTAAAAAGCTGCCCTTCTTCCAGTGTCACGCGCCCGTCCTTGAAATTTTTGACCCGTACTTCCGGTCCTTTGGTGTCCAGCAGGATCGCTACCGGCTGCCCCACCTCTTTGCGCAGCTTCTTTATCATATCCATTCTTTTCTTATGTTCGTCGTAGGTTGCGTGGGAAAAGTTACACCGCGCTACATTCATGCCTTCCAGCATCATCTGTCTCAATACTTCCTCATTGTCCGTTGCCGGACCCAGGGTACATACGATCTTTGTTTTTCTCATATCATTCTCCTTTACTGAAAATTGCTCCTGTGATGATCTGCTTCTGTTTGGACACCTTTCTTTCATTTTGAGCAAAAGGGGAAGTTTTTAAACAACCGCAGACGTATATCGCACCATTAGTATATCATATCATATTCAACTTGTAACTGACAGGCAGGGGCGCTAAGAATGTGTTTTGATCGCAGAAAAAATAATATGCTTTCCTAAAGAGAACATGACTGCTATAATAGGGCGTAAAGAACTGCCAGGGTGTCAATCAACAGGTGATGCTGGTGAAAACGAGAGGAGAAAGCGGATGCAGATCAATTACAACGAACAGAACAGGGTGTTTAAGATAGATACGGAACATACCAGTTATTGTATCGGTATCGTGGACGAGGAGAATTTTGTCGGACATATTTATTATGGAAGGAAGCTGTCGGATGACAATCTGGTCTATCTGATGCGGACAGCGGAGCCGCCTTTTGTGCCGTCGAAGAATAACCGGGACAGGAATTCCTTTCTGGATACGTTCCCGATGGAGTATACGGGCCATGGGCTGGGAGATTTCCGGGAAGGCACTTTGATGGTGCGGACGGCGGGCGGTCATTCGGGCGTGTCGCTGTCTTATGTCTCCCACAGGATTTACGACGGAAAAGAGGAACTTGCGGGGTTGCCGGCGACTTTCGGGACGACGGATACGTGCAGGACGTTGGAACTTACCTGTGAAGATAAGCTGCTGGGTCTGCAGGTGATCTTATCCTACAGTATCTTTGCAGATAACGACGCCATAGCGCGGAGCGTGCGGGTGGTGAACGGCGGGAAAGAGGCGCTTTATCTGACGAAGGTTCTCTCGGCCTGCATCGACATGGACAATGAGGAGTATGAGATGATCACGCTGTCGGGTTCCTGGGCGAGAGAGCGGATCATACAGACGCGTCCTGTTTTAAAAGGCAAACAGGGGGTATCTTCGGTGCGGGGAGAGTCCAGCCATCAGGAGCACCCTTTTATGGCATGGAAAAGGAAGACGACTACGGAAGAGGCAGGGGATATCTATGCCATGAATTTTGTCTATTCGGGTAATTTCATGGCGCAGATCGAAGGGAATCAGTTCGGCAGTATGCGGGCGTTGATGGGCATCCATCCGCAGGATTTTTGCTGGAAGCTGGAGCCGGGCGATGCCTTTCAGGCGCCGGAGGTGATCTGTGTGTATTCCGCGGAAGGCATCGGCGGCATGAGCAGAACCTTCCATGACCTGTACCGCAGGCACCTGATCCGGGGCGAATATAAGGATAAAAAGAGGCCGATTCTGATCAACAACTGGGAGGCGACTTATTTTGATTTCGATACGGACAAGCTGCTTGCCATTGCACGGGAGGCGTCTGCGCTGGGTATTGAGATGCTTGTTATGGACGACGGCTGGTTTGGCTGCCGCAATGACGATAATTCCAGTCTGGGAGACTGGAAGGTCAATGAGGAGAAGCTAAAGGGCGGCCTGAAATATCTGGTGGACGAAGTCAATAAGCTGGGGATGAAATTCGGTATCTGGCTGGAGCCGGAGATGATATCGCCGGATTCCAACCTGTACAGAGAACATCCGGACTGGGCGTTTGCCATTCCGGGCAGGACGGGGAGCCTTTCCAGAAACCAGTATGTGCTGGATCTGACCAGACAGGAAGTGCGGGACTGTGTGTATGATATGATCGCATCTGTGCTGCGCAGTGCGAATATTGAATATGTAAAGTGGGATATGAACAGGCAGTTGTCCGATATGGGAAGCAGCGGCCTGCCGGCGGACAGACAGGGAGAGCTGTTCCACAGACAGGTACTGGCGGTGTATGAGCTGCAGGACAGACTGACGAGGGAATTCCCGCATCTGCTTTTGGAGAACTGTTCCGGCGGCGGGGCGAGATTTGATCCGGGTATGCTCTATTACAGCCCGCAGATCTGGTGCTCCGACGATACGGATGCGGTGGAGCGTCTTTCCATTCAGGCGGGTACGGCGATGGTATATCCGCTGTCCACCATGGGGGCGCACGTGGCAGACTGCCCGAACCACACGGTTGGGCGGAATACGCCTTTTGAGACGAGGGGCTATGTGGCACTGGCGGGTACTTTCGGCTACGAGCTGGATGTGACGAAGATTCCGGAGGCGGATCGGGCCATGATCCCGGCGCAGACGGCGATGTATCACAAGTACAATGACCTGGTGCGTGAGGGAGATTATTACCGGATCGCGCATTATGCCGAGAACCATTATTATGACTGCTATGAGGTGGTGGCGAAAGATAAGAGCGAGGCGCTTGTCACATACGTTCAGGTGCTGAACCGGCCGAGCCACCACAGCAGGCGGATCAGGATCCCGGGACTTGATCTGACGGCGGTCTATGTGATCGAAAACGCGCAGGACTGGCCGGAGATCAGACAGACAGAGTATCGCGGAGATGCGCTGCAGTTTGCGGGGATCAATGTGCCGCCGCTGTGGGGGGATTTCAAGGGGAGATTACTGCATCTTGTGAGGAAGTAGGCGATGCAAAGCCGGCATGACAGTCAGAATAGAGAACGATATAAGGGCGAAAGGCAGGAGTGACAGAATATGGTGGTACAGAAGTATAAAGATATGTTACAGGGTAAATCGGTGATTCGGCAGTTGTCGGAGTTCGCGACGGCCAGGGGCGCCGAGATCGGGTATGAGAATGTATTCGACTACAGTCTGGGGAATCCGTCGGTGCCGGCGCCGCAGGCGTTTACGGAGACGATGATCCGTCTGCTGCAGGAAAAGGATCCCATGGAGCTGCACGGTTACAGCCAGAGTCTGGGAATCCCGGCGGTGCGGGAGAAAGTGGCGACATCGCTTAATAAAAGGTTTGGGATGCGGTATACGGGAAATCACATTTTCATGACCACGGGAGCGGCGGGAGCCATCGCCCATGCGGTACGTTGTGTGAGTCAGCCGGGAGACGAGATCCTGACCTTTGCGCCTTATTTTCCGGAGTATGGACCGTATATTAATCTGACCGGAGCGAAGCTTAGAGTGGTGCCTGCAGATACGGAGCATTTTCAGGTGAATCTGGAAGCGTTTGAGGAGATGCTCACGGAGAAGGTGGCGGCGGTGCTCATCAATACGCCCAACAATCCTTCGGGGACGGCCTACTCCACCGGAACCATCAGGCAGATGACTGCGATTATGGCGAAGAAGCAGGAGCAGTATGGGCATGATATCTTCCTGATCTCGGATGAACCCTACAGAGAGATCGTTTTTGCAGGGGTAGATGCGCCGTATCCTTCGAAGTTCTATGACAATACGCTGTCCTGTTATTCTTTCTCAAAATCCCTGTCCCTGCCGGGAGAGCGGATCGGGTATGTGGCGGTAAATCCGGCCTGCACGGATGCGGAGCTGATCAGCGCGATGTGCAGCCAGATCTCCAGAGGAACGGGGCACAACTGCCCGCCTTCCATCATACAGCTGGCGGTGGCGGAGGTGTTGGACCTAACGTCGGATCTGTCGGTCTATGAGACGAATATGAACATTTTATATAAGGAACTTACCGACCTGGGCTTTACGTGTGAAAAGCCGGGCGGCACTTTTTACATGTTCCCGAAGGCGCTGGAAGAAGATGCGGTGGCGTTCAGCGAGAAGGCGAAGAAGTATGACCTGATTCTGGTGCCCAGCGACAGCTTTGGGGTGCAGGGGTATTTCCGGATCGCCTATTGCATCGGCACGGAGAAGGTGGAGCGTTCACTGGATGCGTTCAGAAGATTTGTGAAAAACGAATATTAAAATGAGAGCGAGAAATCTGTGGGGAGTAGGACTTTCCCGCAGATTTTCGTTATGGTATGGGAGATAGAAATATACTATATATAGTTAAAGATATTAGAAATTTCGTTTGCTATAATTCTTTGTATTACGGCATAAATAAATATAGTATGGAAGTAATTGGCAAAAGATGATAAGATGATACTGTTTGCGGCGGAAGCAGACAGAATTTGGTATAACAGGAGGTAGACAGGAATATGATAAGTATCATAGAGATTCTTAAGACAATCTTATTTGGTATTGTGGAGGGTATCACGGAGTGGCTGCCCATCAGCAGTACGGGGCACATGATCCTGCTGAATGAATTCGTGAAGCTGGATGTGTCGGAAGAGTTCTGGGAGATGTTTCTGGTGGTGATCCAGCTGGGGGCGATCCTGGCGGTAGTGCTGCTGTTCTGGAACAAGATCTTTCCGTTCCGGTTCAAGGAGAAACCGGTGATCAGGATCGATATTTTCGTGCTCTGGTTCAAGATCCTGGTAGCATGTATCCCGGCGGCGGTGATCGGGCTGGCGTTCGACGACGTGTTTGACGCGCTGTTCTACAATCCGACCTGTGTTGCGGTGGCGTTGATCGTGTTCGGTATTGCTTTTATCGTGATCGAGAACCGGAACAGGAATATGTCGCCGAAGATCACGGAGCTCCAGCAGATCACGTTCCAGACGGCTTTTATGATCGGCGTGTTTCAGCTTCTGGCGGCGGTATTTCCGGGCACGTCCAGATCCGGGGCGACCATTGTTGGTGCGCTGCTGATCGGGGTATCCAGAACGGTGGCGGCGGAATTCACCTTTTTCCTGGCGATTCCGGTGATGCTGGGAGCCAGCCTGCTCAAGATCGTGAAGTTTGGGTTTGATTTTACCGGGGCGGAGCTTACGATCCTGCTGGTGGGGATGGTGTCGGCGTTTGTGGTATCCGTGGTCGTGATCCGGTTCCTGATGGGGTATATCAAAAAGCATGACTTCAAGGTGTTTGGCTGGTATCGGATCATTCTCGGGGCGGCGGTGCTGTTGTACTTTACGCTGGCTGCATGATGGCAGGGAAGTAATGTATATCCGGAAGGCAGGACTGCAAAAGTGGGTGTAAAGCCCGGCTTAAATGGACTTTAACACCCACTGATATTTGTTTGATGGTCAGTTGTACTTACAGGTCAAGTTCCGAAATGTCGATGCCGAAATTCGAAAGGATGACTCTGGCTACTTTGATCTGGTAATCGAGTTCCTTGTTCGTGCCGGTTTCACAGGCTTTGATCCTCATTAGATTTACGTAGTTCATGATGGCGGCCTGTCTTTGTTCTTCCAATGTCACATAATCACCTGCTTTCCTGATATGATCTTTGACGACTGGGACTGTGATGATAGGTATTCTTATGCCAGCCTTGATACAAATGCTGCGTGTAAACGGCAGATTGTTTTGTCGTTTGTCATCAGTATAACAAATTGTTTCAGGGGTGTAAAGCCCGGAATTCCGGCGTTTCTGTGCGGAACTGGCGTAAAATGGACATTTTTACGTCTTACGTATGTCATTTCGTATAAAATACAAGAGGAAAGAGTAACTATTTGCTACAGATTGTTGATTGACACTGCACCGATATTGCGTTAGAATCCCCATAGAGTCCCAAACTGCAGGGGTTTAGGGATTATGAAAAAGTGGATATTGTAACATTTTACGTCCGATGTACGGATTTGTGGGAAGGAGAATTTTCATGGCAGCAACAAAGAAAACAACGGCAGCTAAAGAAGAAACGGCTAAAGTTGCAGATACAAAGACCGACGAAGTTAAGACAGCTAAGGAAGCACCTGCAGCGAAGACAGAGACAGTAACGACAGCAACAAAGAAACCGGGCAGGAAGCCTGCAGCAGAGAAAGCGCCCGCCAAGAAGCCGGGCAGGAAGCCTGCAGCAGAGAAGAAGGCGCCGGCAAAGAAAGAGACAGTCAGGAAAGAAACCGCAGCTGAGAAGACAGAGGTGAAGGAATCTTTACATATTCAGTTTAACGGAAAGTCTTATGCATCGGAAGAGCTGATCAAGATCGCGAAGGATGTATGGGTTTTTGATCTCAACCAGGAGGAGAAGGATTTCAAATCGGTTGAGTTGTATGTGAAACCGGAAGAGAACGTGGTCTACTATGTGATCAACGGCAGCGTGCAGGGCAGCTTCAACATTTGATTTAAGCAGGCCGGCTTACATAGTTTCGGTATTTCCGGGGAAGATAGTAACGGGAAGACTTTTCATGGAAAATGAAGGTATGCGGACAGTCAGTTTGAGTAAGAGCTCAGATTGGCTGTTTTCTTTTATATTTTTTTAATAATTATTTTGCATGGAAATGTTGACAACAAAAATCTTAAGTGATAACTTACTACTAGAAGATGTTAGCACTCTTAAAGGTTGAGTGCTAACAATAGGAGAAATGGTATGCAGTTAGATGAAAGAAAATATACAATATTGCAGGCCATCATCCGCACTTACTTGGAGACGGGTGAGCCGGTAGGAAGCAGAACGATTTCTAAATATACCGACTTGAATCTGAGTTCAGCCACCATCCGTAATGAGATGGCAGATCTGGAGGAACTGGGTTACATCTTACAGCCCCACACTTCCGCGGGACGCATTCCGTCCGATCAGGGTTATCGCCTGTATGTGGATAAGATGATGGAAGAGAAGGAACGGGAAGTGGAGGAGATGAAGGAGATCCTTCTGGAGAAGGAAGACAAGATGGATCACCTTCTGAAACAGGCAGCGAAAATGCTGGCGAACAATACGGAGTATGCGGCCATGGTCTCGGCGCCGCAGTATCACCGCAACAAGCTGAAATTCATTCAGCTTTCCCGGGTGGACAGCAGACACATCCTGGCGGTCATAGTGGTGGAGGGCAACGTGATCAAGAACACGATGCTGACGGTGGCGGAGGAGCTTAGCGACGAGACGCTGCTTAAGCTGAACATCCTGCTGAACACACATCTGAACGGCTTATCCATGGAGCAGATCAATCTTGGGATGATCGCCGCGATGAAGCAGCAGGCAGGCATTCACAGCGATATCGTGGCGGGCGTTATCGACGCGGTGGCCGAGGCCATCAAGGCCGACGAAGATCTGGAG
>VSOD01000003.1 GCA_009774655.1 Lachnospiraceae bacterium | reverse complement strand
GACGAGATCCTGCGGATCTCCGCAGAGCTGGAGAGGGAGAACGGTAAATGAGCACAGCCCTCTTTATCACAGTCCTGCTGTCCGCGGCGGCAATGGACAGGCATCCGGCAGCAGGGATCATATGCCTGGAGGCTTTGGCCGTCCTGTGGCTTACGGGCATGAGGGAGGATGAAAGGAGGGGAAGATGGTGTATAAGATATGCGACCATTGTCAGGCGAGGCTGGATCCCGGTGAGCGATGCGACTGCAGGGAGGAAGTGCCACCGTCGCAGGAAGAGACCGCCAGGACCAGCGGGGACAATGTACATAAAGACCATAACAAAAAGGAGGAACAACACTATGAATGAGATCAGGATCACGATCGAGGGACTTAAGGAACTGACGGAGGCAGTCAGGGTACTGGCAGGCATGGGTGGAGGACAGGCAGCCGTGGCAGGCGCGCCGCAGACACAGCCGCCCGTTCCGGGGACGGCGACGACAGGGCAGATACCGGCAGGCGCACCGGTACAGCCTCCGCAGATCCCCGTGGGAGTACCGGTGCAGCCGCCACAGGTCCCCACAGCGGCACCACAGAATTACGGACAGGCACCCGTACAGCCGACAGTACCCGTGGCTATGGGGGTACAGCCGGCACAGGTCGCGGCAGTACCGGCAGCTGTTCCTACGACAGCGATGCCGCAGGAGTATACGATCGAGCAGCTGCAGGTGGCAGCAGCCGGCCTTTCACAGATGGGGAGGATGTCACAGGTGATGGGTATCCTGCAGCAGTTCGGTATCCAGGCGATGACGGAGCTGCCCCGGGAACGCTACGGGGAGTTTGCTACCGCGCTCAGAGAGGCGGGTGCACAGATCTGATGGGGAAGAAGAAGGAAGAAAGGGCGCACGCGCTGCTGTCAGCGTCCAGTGCGAAGAAATGGATCCACTGTCCTCCCTCGGCAAGGTTAGAAGACAGCATACCGGAAGAGGAATCACCTTATGCGAAAGAGGGCACGCTGGCACACGCGATCGGCGAACTGAAACTGCAGAGGCTGTTCACGGACAAGAACATGACCGACCGGACCTATAAGAGCCGGCTGAAAAAACTGCAGCAGGATGAGCTCTATGCGCCGGAGATGGACGGATACACAGAAGAATACGCGGACTATGTATCGGGCATTGCGTTCAGTTTTCCGGGGGCCCCGTTCGTCGCGGTAGAGAAACGGCTGGATTACAGCCCGTGGGCACCGGAGGGGTTCGGGACAGGGGACTGCGTGATCATCTATGGAGGGGACCTTCATATCATAGACTTCAAATACGGAAAGGGGGTTCCGGTAAAGGCGGAAGGAAATTACCAGCTTGCGCTGTATGCGTTAGGAGCCTATCACGAATTCGGTATGTTCTTCCCGGTCGAGAGGGTGCATCTGCATATCGTCCAGCCGCGGATCCCTAATACTTCCTCATGGAGCACGACTTTAAAAGAAGTGCTCGACTGGGGAGAGACCGTGGTAAAGCCGGCTGCGGAGAAAGCGTTCAAAGGTGAAGGCGGATTCCATCCCGCGGATTACTGCAGCGGGGATACGGAGAACTACTGCAGAGCCGGATTCTGCAAGGCCTACGGCCGGTGCCGGGCGACAGCCGACAAGAACATGGAGCTCATGAAAAAGGCCTGGAACAAAGAGCAGAACCAGAAGAACCTGCCGCCGCTCATCTCATGGGAAGAGGCGGGCGAACTCCTGAAAGAGGCGCAGTTCCTGAAAGAGTGGGTACAGAATCTTGAAAGTACCGTCTTGAACGAGATCGTATCAGGCGGAGAGGTTCCCGGATGGAAGATCGTAGAGGGCAAGAGCTACAGACAGATATCCGACGCTGACGCGGCGTTTGCAGAACTGGTAAAAGCGGGATATGACGAAGCGATCCTGTACGAGCGGAAGCCCATAGCGCTGGGCGCGCTGGAAAAGACCCTCAGTAAGGAACACCGGCAGGAGATCCTGTCAAAATATATCGTGAAGCCGCAGGGGAAGCCGACGCTTGCGCCGGAGGACGATAAACGGCCGGCCATGGTGCTGCAGAGGGTATCTGCGGAAGAGGCCTTTGGCGGGGACAACACATATTCAGAAGGAGGAAAATGAGATGGCGATCACAACAGGAAAGGTCAGGGCGAGTTATGTCAGCATCTTCCAGCCCAAGGTGCCGCAGAATGGCGGGGATCCAAAGTATTCTGTAACGCTGCTGATCCCTAAGACTGACACGGCAACAATCAATGGCATCTATGCAGAGATGGAGAAAGCAAAACAGGAGGGAGCCCAGAAGGTATTTGGCGGGAATGTCCCCCCTGTGTGCAGGACACCGCTCTATGATGGTGACGGCGTCCGTCCATCAGGAGAGGCCTTTGGGGAAGAATGCAGGGGGCATCTGGTGATGACGGCATCGGCGAAATTACAGCCGTCCATTGTCGGGCTGAACATGGAGAACATCATCAATCCTGCAGAAGTGTACAGCGGATGCTATATCAGGGCAAATATTAACTTTTTTGCCTACAATACGAACGGTAACAAGGGGATCGGCTGCGGCCTGAACGCCGTACAGAAGATCGAGGACGGCGAGCCCCTGACGGCAAGGGTATCCGCCGAGGAAGCCTTTGGCGGCAGCAATGCTTATAACGCTGTCCCTGCGATGCCGTATCCGGGGGCCGTGCCGGCGGGCATCCCGTATCCGCAGGTGTCGCCCGGAGGATATCAGCAGCCGGTATCAACAGCATATCCGGCGCAGCCTGCACCCGCACCGATGGCATTTCAGCAGCAGCCCATACCTGCACTGACGGGATATCCACAGCAGGCGGGACAGATCGACCCGATCACGGGCCGGCCGATGCTCACAGGAGGAGTGATGGGATTATCATGAGGACCCTGCATATAGATCTTGAGACATTTTCAGATATTGATATAACAAAAGCCGGGCTGTACAGATATGTACAGTCCCCGGCCTTTGAAATACTGCTTTTTGCATATTCTTATGACTATGAGCCTGTGAGGATCGTCGATCTGGCAGCAGGCGAGCAGATACCCGCCGGGATCGTGCGGGACCTGAATGACCCGAACGTGAAAAAGACAGCCCATAATGCGGCTTTTGAAATAAATTGCTTAAAAAGATTTTTTTCTACTGAGATATATCAATGGCACTGCACCATGGTACACGCTTATTACTGTGGCCTGCCGGGGCAGCTGGCGCAGGTTGGCAGGGCGCTGGGGCTGCCGGAGAACCGCCAGAAGATGGCAGTCGGGAAACAGCTCATAAAATACTTCTGTGTGCCGTGTGTGCCTACAAAAAGCAATCATGGCAGGACACGGAACCGCTGGTATCATGACAGGCAGAAGTGGGAGCTGTTCAAGTCTTATTGTATCCGTGACGTGGAAACAGAGATGGACATACATAAGATCTTAGAGAGACATCCTTTTCCGGAAGCAGAACACTTTAACTGGGTGCTGGATCAGTATATCAATCTGAACGGCGCTGCAGTGGATCAGGACCTGATCAGCGGCGCGCTGGCGATCTCAGACCAGGTTCAGGGGGAATTATCCGGAAGGGCAAGGAAGCTCACCGGTCTCGATAACCCTAACAGTGTGGCACAGTTGAAGCAGTGGATTCGGGAGAATTCAGACTTTGAACTGGAAGACTTAAAGAAACAGACGGTGGTGGAAGTGCTGGCGGACAAGACCGGTGATGACCTCATAAAGGAAGTGCTGCGGATCCGAAAGGAGCTGGGGAAGACTTCGGTAAAAAAATATGAGGCCATGGAGACCTGCGTGTGCGAAGACGGCAGGATCCGGGGACTGCTGCAGTTCTATGGCGCGAACCGGACAGGACGCTGGGCCGGGCGGCTGGTGCAGATACAGAACCTGCCGCGGAATTATATCGGTACACTGGATACAGCGAGAGAGCTGGTGAAGAAAAGGCAGACTGAGGCGTTAAAGGCTATCTATGGGAACGTGCCTGATATCCTCTCACAGCTGATCCGTACCACTTTTGTCCCGGGGCCGGGCTGTAAGTTCCTGGTAGCGGATTTCTCCGCCATAGAAGCAAGAGTACTCTCGTGGCTTGCCGGGGAGCAGTGGCGGCTGGACGTTTTCAAGACCCACGGGAAGATCTATGAGGCGTCTGCATCCACTATGTTCGGTGTTGACATTGACCTGATCAAAAAGGGAAATCCCGAGTACGCGCTGCGCAGTAAGGGGAAGATCGCGGAACTGGCTCTGGGATACCAGGGAGGCAAAGGGTCACTCATATCCATGGGCGCCCTGAACATGGGTCTCGCGGAAGAAGAGCTGCCGGACATCGTGCGGCGGTGGCGGGGGAGCAATAAGCGCATCGTTGGTTTCTGGAAGGCCGTGGAGCAGTATGCGCTGGATACCGTGAGACACGGAGTGACAGGATATATGCCCTGCGGGATTGTTTTTGACAGGGACGTGGACTATCTGTCCATCATCCTTCCGAGTAAGCGGCGTCTCTACTATTATAAGCCGGAGATCCGGCAAAATGATCTGGGCAGGGATGCGATCCATTTCCGGGGTGTTGACCAGAAGACGAAAAAGTGGGGGATGATATCCACTTACGGCGGTAAACTGACGGAGAACATCGTGCAGGCGGTAGCCCGTGACCTGCTGGCCAATTCCCTGATGAATCTGTACCGGGCAGGATTCGTGATCGACTTCCATATCCATGATGAGGTGATCCTGGAAGTGCCGGAAGATTCCGGAAGGACACTGGAAGAGGCCATCAGCTGTATGTGCCTTCTGCCGGGATGGGCAGCGGGGCTGCCGCTTGATGCAGACGGCTTTGAGTCGTATTACTACAAAAAAGATTAGGAGGTGGGCTGATGCACAATGACAGGACCATCAAGATCACCACGGGGACCAGCAGGAAGTCCATCGTATGGACCGGGCAGGAACTGTACTGGTCGGGTTTTATACAAAAGCTGTCACAGCCTGTCAGGACGCAGGAGAGCTTCGAGGAGTATAAGTCTTTTTCAAGGCCGGAGCAGGATGCCCTGAAAGACATAGGCGGCTTTGTAGGCGGTGTATTGAAAGGGCAGCGCAGGAAGAATGAGAACGCCGGGGAGCGGCACCTGATCACGCTGGATGCGGACACAATCGAGCCGGGCGGCACGCAGAGGGTACTGAACACCATATCGACCCTGGGATGCGCTTATGCTGTCTATTCTACGAGAAAGCATGAAGGGGCGGCGCCGCGGCTGCGCATCATCTTACCACTGGACGAGCCCTGCACAGCAGATGAATATGAGCCGATCGCGCGTAAGGCAGCCAGCTTCATCGGGATGCAGATCTTTGATCCGACGACTTTTGAACCGGTCAGGCTGATGTACTGGCCGAGCTGCAGCAGGGACAGCCAATACATATTTCTGTATGAAGACAAGCCTTTTCTGTCAAGAACAGGGATGTTATCCAGTTACCGGGACTGGCGGGACGTGTCAGAGTGGCCGGAAGTGCCGGGTGCGGCGCGGATCCGAGACCGGTCAGCGAAGAAGCAGGGGGATCCGCTGGAGAAGAAAGGCATCGTCGGGGCATTCTGTAAGTGTTTTTCCATAGAAGATGCCATGGAACAGTTCCTACCGGGGACCTATGAGGCATGTGCCGATCCGGGGCGTTTCACCTACATAGAAGGGAGCACCGTAGGAGGGGCGGTCCTGTATGAAGACGGAAAGTTCCTCTACAGCCATCATGCGACAGATCCCTGTTCCGGACGCCTGGTCAATTCCTTTGACATGACCAGGCTGCATCTGTTCGGGGATGAGGACGACGAGGCAAAGCCGGATACACCGGCAGCCAATCTTCCCTCTTTTAAAAAAATGTGTGAATTCGCTGCCGAACAGCCTGCAGTAGCAGAGCTGATGGCAAAGGAGCGATACGAGGCGGCGGTGCAGAGTTTTTCAAATGCGCCGCCGGTGCAGGAGCAGACAGATGCCAGCTGGGTATTGAAGCTGCAGGTGCACCCGAAGACAGGAAAACCGCTCAGTACGGTCCAGAATGTACAGGTCATTCTGGAGAACGACCCGGGACTGAAAGGCCGTATCTACCACGACGAGATGTCCGGCAGGCCGATGGCGGTCTCTCCGCTGCCCTGGGAGCCGGTGGGTCTGTCCTGTGGCGTGCGGCAGTGGAAGGACGCAGACGATTCAGGGCTACGGGGCTACATGGAGTCTGTTCATCAGATCACCGGCGAGAAGAAAATAGGGGACGGCTTTGCGGTCTACGCGTTGAATCACAGGGTACATAAGCTGCGGGATTATCTGGCAGCGCAGGTATGGGACGGCGTGCCGCGGGTGGACAGCCTTCTGATCGACTATTTCGGGGTGGAGGACAGCCCCTATACAAGGGAAGCCGTCCGGAAGACACTCGTGGGCGCTGTAGCGAGGATATTTCATCCGGGTATCAAGTTCGATACCATGCTGATTCTGGCGGGGCCGCAGGGCATCGGGAAGAGTACTTTCTTCCGGTATCTGGGGATGGACTGGTATTCAGACTCGCTATGTACCTTTGAGGGAAAGGACGCGGCCGAGCTGCTGCAGGGATATTGGGTCATAGAGGCAGGGGAGCTGACGGGCATGACAAAGTCCGAGATGAACACGGTCAAACAGTTCCTGAGCAAATGTGACGATGTGTACCGGGCTGCATATGGCAGGAGAACGGAGAAATACCTGCGGCAGTGCATTATCGTGGGGACCACCAATGAAGCTGAATTCCTAAAGGATTATACGGGCAACAGAAGGTTCTGGCCGGTGGATCTGACCGGGAAAGGACGCAGGAAGAACATATGGCACGATCTGCCTGCAGAGGTGCCCCAGATCTGGGCTGAGGCCGTTGCATTGTATCGGCTGGGAGAACCGCTGATTCTTTCGGATGCGGCGGAGAAGATGGCAGAGCGCGCGCAGGAGGAGCACAGGGAATCTTCCTACTCGGAGGGTGCGATCATAGAGTTTCTGGAGAAGAAGGTGCCGAGGGACTGGTATAAGAGAGATCTGTATGAACGGCGCAGCTGGCTTGATTCCGGCTTTGATCAGAAACAGGCGGATGAGAGCCAGCTGATGTACAGAGACCGGATCTGTGCCTGGGAGATCTGGAACGAGTGCTTTAAGATGCCGGGGTATACGCGTATGAAAAAATCAGACTCCAAGGAGATCAACGGCATCCTGGAGAGGCTGCCAGGCTGGGAGCGGCAAAAGAGCGCGCTGCGGTTCGGAGGGGAATACGGGTCCCAGAGAGGATTCATAAAGGTAACATCCGGTATGTAAACATGCAGTCGTGGCAGAAGATGTTGACAAGGGTGCTGTCAACATGCAAACAGGCGGAAACATTCAAATGTTAACGCGGAAAGGCTGATAGTTACTGGACAAAACGGTATTTATAAACAAGTAAACATTCTTCTATATGAAATGAAAATACAAGGGAAATAAGGGATATATATACCCCTGTACCCTTATATACGGGTATATATAGGGGAAAATGGAGAATGTCGCAGGAACAGGAGGAAAGGACATGAAAGAAAGTGAACTGGAGAGGAGATTCTGCAGGCTTGTGGAGCAGGCAGGCGGAAAGGCGTACAAGTTCGTGTCGCCGGGCAACAGTGGTGTGCCTGACAGGATCGTGGTGCTGCCGGGTGGCCGGATCGGCTTCGTGGAATTGAAACGCCCGGGGGAGACGCCACGGAAACTGCAGCAGTTCAGGCGGCAGGAACTGGAAGGACTCGGGTGCTATACCGCAGTGGTAGACAGCTTAGAGTGCGCAGAGGCGGTCATAACCGAGCTGCAGAGGCAGGCGCCTGTGGCCCACGCGCGGGATCCGCTGTTCGAGGAGATGATAAACCGCCGCCCGGGCAGGAAGGGAGGAGTGTTGCTGTGAGGTTCGTGCCGCACGATTACCAGCGTTATTGCATCACCCGCATCATTCAGGAAGAGGCTCTGGCTCTGTTTCTGGACATGGGCCTGGGGAAGACGGTCATCACGCTGACTGCAGTGTGTGACCTGATCTTCAACCGGTTCCTTGTCAGCAGATGCCTGGTGATCGCACCAAAGAAAGTGGCGGAGGATACCTGGACCAGGGAACAGGATAAATGGGACCACCTGCGGCTGCTTAAGGTACAGCCGGTACTCGGCGCAAAAGAGAAGCGGATCCGGGCGCTGAACAGTCCGGGAAACATCTTCGTGATCAACCGGGAGAATGTCCCCTGGCTGGTGGACCATTACCGGAATGACTGGCCCTTCGACATGGTGGTCATTGATGAGTCCAGCAGCTTTAAGAGCCACCAGGCGAAGCGGTTCAGGGCCCTTAAGAACATCCGCCGGCATATCAGACGGCTGGTGGAACTGACCGGTACGCCTTCCCCAAACGGCCTGACAGACTTATGGGCACAGCTGTACCTGCTGGATGGCGGACAGAGGCTCGGACGGACACTGACGGAATACCGGAACAACTATTTCGTTCCGGCGTCGCGGAACGCGACCACGATCTTTTCCTACGAGCCGTTGCCGGGAGCGAACGAGAAGATACAGGAGCTGATCAGGGATATCTGTATCAGCCTTTCGGCAAAAGATTACCTGAGCCTGCCTGACCGGATCGATAACGTCCGCTATGTTCAGCTGGATGCAAAGGCGCGGCGCGCTTACGAAGAGATGGAGCGGGAGCAGATCCTGGAACTGCCGGACGGGGCGTTGGACGCGGGGAGCGCCGCCGTACTCTCAGGGAAGCTCCTGCAGCTTGCAAACGGGGCAGTCTATCACACGAAAGAGACTGCGGTGGACGACCATGTGACAGAGGAAAGGGAGGTGGTCCAGATCCACGACAACAAGCTGGAGGGATTTCTGGAACTGTTAGAAGAATTGGGCGGGAAACACGCGCTTGTGTTTTATAACTTCCGGCATGACCTTGAGAGGATACACAGGGTACTGGCAAAGACAAAGCTGGCCGTGAGGGAACTTAAGGGGACGGCGGATATCGCAGACTGGAATGCAGGGCGGATCGACATCCTGCTGGCCCATCCGGCCAGCGTGGCCTACGGTCTGAACCTGCAGGAAGGAGGCAGCGACGTGATCTGGTTCGGTCTGAACTGGAATCTGGAACTGTACCAGCAGGCAAACGCGAGACTGCACAGGCAGGGGCAGAAGCATACGGTGTACGTACATCACCTTCTTGCGGCCGGTACGGTAGATGAGGACGTCATGAGTGCACTGCGGCGCAAAGGAGACTGTCAGGCGGCACTTTTGGAGGCACTCAAGGCAAGGGTGGATAAGTATATTCAGGCAAAAACGTAGAAAGAAGGAGGCGCAGAGATGAGAATGTATGACGACACAGAAGAAGCAGACTATATGCAGCACCCCTGTCCTTTTGTAAGATATGGTGAATGCGAGATACCGCCATGCGATGACTGTTTTATCGAGAGATGCATAGGGCGGCAGGAAAGGGAGGAGCAGGAATGACTGATGAAAATATCAAGAATGAATACAGGTTCAACAGCCGGTTCAGGAAGTATGTTGACAGATACTGCGCGCAGCATAAGATCCCGGTCAGCGAGGCGCTCAGGCATGAGATCGTGCGACAGGTGTGCATGAGTTACACGGAGGTTTAAGAGACAAAAAATGGAAGCAAAGGGGTTCGAACCCTTGGCCTCCCGCTAGTCAGGCGAGCGCTCATCCCAGCTGAGCTATGCTTCCATGGGTTTTATTATAACACGGCGGGGGAATTTTGCAATAGTTTGAACTTCAAGCAGAGGTGGAAGATGGGTAATGAAGTAATAAATGAATGTGGGGTCATTTTATGTCCGAATTGTGGGAGCAGGCGAATTACGGAGATATTGCAGGCAGCGCTGACAAAAATGTACGATGCTAATTCGGGCAGGATTATCAATCCCTACACGCAGAAAGGATATATGAGTAACCGGGATAAAGCCATGGCATATGACGCGTCGGTGTCAGATGGTATAGGGTGTTGGGCTTATAAATGTCGCAAATGTGGGTGGGAAAGTAGGCTATATACAGAATAAATTGAACTTTAGTGGAGGTAATATTTTGAGAACAATAATATCTGTAGCAATAGGTATTTATATCGTAAGAAAGTACAATGCTGGCGTAGTCGAGATGGCGTTTGTTATGGTTGGCTCTTATATATTTTTAGGCATAATTGGGATGATTTAAACTTTAGTGGAGGTATGAAATGAGTGTGAGAGAATTGGCACATATAGTGGCAGAAATATTGCGGGCTGAAAAGGAAACGTATATGGAGTGGATGGAGAACGAAGAGTGGGACGAACTCGAGGATGAATTGTGCGAGGGTCTTGCAGCAGATTGAACTTTAGTGGAGGTGAAGGAATGACTGGAAGTGTTATTAAATCAGTGAGACAGATACTACAGGAGATCGCAGAAGACATATGCGATAATTATTGCAAGTATCGAGACACTGCAGATGAAGAGTGCTTATGTGATGTAATCAGAGACGGCGGGGAATGCCCGCTTGACAGGTTAAACTGAGATATAACGGAGGGGGATCAACGTGAAAACTTGTATTTGTGATAAATGCGGTAAGGAAATAGAAATAGATGTTCAGGAAGAAGTTATCGACCGTGATAAGGACGGAAAAGAGATCTCAGAACAGTTCTTTGTCTGCCCGGAGTGTATCAGATTCCTGGATAGAGATTGTGAATGGGATAGGAGGGATTATGGGCGTGATTCTTTGTTTTGAAGAAAAAGACAGAGTTGGGATTGAAGCTAGAGGAATTACGATCATTGAGTTTAAACGGCAACTTTACAATGCAGAAAAGGTTATTGGAGACAGTAGAAAGTTGCTAAGGGAAATTGCTGACAAAGTAGCAAGAGCATGGAATGTATTTGCTGAAAAAATACTCGAAGCTATAGATGCCGTGAATCTATTATTTGAGCAGATAAGAGAGGCATATTACTATCCGACCTCACGCAGATACCGTATTGTGAAAGTGTTTAGTAAATGCACAGGTATGGATATACGATTTTGTTGGAAAATCACATGGGAAATAAGAAGATGGATTGTAAGGAATCGTTGCAAATATTTATCAGGATTGCTATAATGAAAAAAATCGAAGATAAATTTTTCAGAGCCTTAGAGCCGATGCATGGAGTGATTCATGTGCCGGTTCTTTTTATTTTTGAAAGCGGGGTGAGATAGTGGAAAACTACCAGAGGGCGGAAGCGGATTACATGGCGGGGATGAAATACAAGGACATAGCGGAGAAATACGACACCACTATCAACACGGTCAAGAGCTGGAAGAAAAGACATGGCTGGGATAGAAAAAAGGGTGCACACAAAAAGGAAAAAGGGTGCACACAAAATAAAAGGCGTGCACCGGTATCCAGAGCGCAGGATGACGGTACGAAAGAGACACTGCAGAATGAAGACCTGACACCGGAACAGCAGCTGTTCTGCGTCTATTACAGCAGGACATTTAATGCCACTCAGAGTTACCTCAAGGTATATGGATGTAGTTATGATGTGGCAAATGCAGAAGGATACAGGCTCCTTGTAAATCCTTGTATAAAAGCAGAAATTGACCGCCTGAAAGAACTGAAACGCCAGCAGATCGTCGCAGATGCAGAAGACATCGTTGAGATCCAGATGAGGATCGCTTTTGCTGATATGGGTGATTACGTCACTTTCGGGAGCATGGGAGTCGATCTGCAGGAGTCAGCGTTCACAGATACGCAGATGATCCAGGAGATAAAGGAAGGCAAGAACGGGATCTCCATAAAGCTGTCAGACCGCCAGAAGGCCATCGACTGGCTGACCAGGTATTTCCTGATGCATCCAGAGAGCAGGTATAAGGCTGACTATGAGCGCAGACGTGCAGAGAAAGAGGGCGGCGAGACACAGGAGTTTGAGTCGGACGGCTTCCTGGAAGCGCTGAAAGGAGAAGCAGCGGCTACCTTCGAGGGGGATGATATCGTTGAAACGTAAAGCACTCTTCAAATTCACCCCGTTCAGCCGTAAACAGAAGATGGTCCTGGAATGGTGGATGCCGGGAAGCCCTTATGCGGATATGGAGGGGATCATCTGCGACGGCTCGATCCGATCCGGCAAGACCACGGTCATGTCCCTGTCCTTCGTCATGTGGGCTATGGAGACCTTTGACGGTGAGAACCTTGCCCTGTGCGGCAAGACGATCCAGTCCCTGCGCCGGAACGTGATCAGGCAGTTAAAAAACATGCTGCTGTCACGGAGCTATCAGGTGGAGGAGCACCGGTCAGAGGATTATCTGATTATCCGCAAGGGGCCTGTAGAGAACACTTTCTATCTGTTCGGCGGCAAGGATGAGGGCTCGCAGGATCTGGTGCAGGGCATCACGCTGGCCGGCGTATTCTTCGATGAAGTGGCGCTGATGCCGGAATCCTTCGTCAATCAGGCCACGGGCCGTTGTTCCAAGAAGGGATTCAAGTTCTGGTTCAACTGCAATCCTGAGGGGCCGGATCACTATTTCAAGACAGAGTGGATCGACAAGCGCACGGAGAAGAAGCTGATCCGGATCCACTTCAACATGTATGACAACCTAAGTCTGGCGCCGGAAGTGATCGAGAGTTATGAGCGCCGTTATAAAGGCGTGTTCTATGACCGGTTCATCCGCGGGCTGTGGGTGCTTGCGTCCGGTCTTATCTTCCGGTACTTTGCCGAAGACGATCTGCCGTATCTGTTTGATGACAGCGAGATCTTTGACCAGAACGACGAGTTGAAGGTCTCCTTCTTTAAACTGGTGATGGGCATCGACTTTGGTGGTAACGGATCCATGACGACCTTCGCCCTTACCGGTTACATGAACCGATACCATGACTTACGCCTGCTGGAAGAGGATGGCCTGCCGCTGTCGGAGGACATAGACGCAAAAAAGATATGCGACAGATTCATAGGATTCTACCGTATGGTGACAGAGAAGTACGGCCGGGTGGACTGGATCTTCCCGGACAGCGCCAGCCCGACGATGATCAATTCCCTGATCAGCGCGGCGAAAGAAGCGGGGCTCCCTTACAGGAATATCGAAGGCTGTCTCAAAAACGAAGTGTCCGAAAGGCCGAAGACGGTGGACCTGCTGTTCAACACCGGGCGGCTCAAGATCAATAAGAGATGTACACGGATAAGAAAGTCGATCTCGTCCCTGCGTTGGGATGAAGACCATCCGGAGCGGCCGGAAGATAAGAACATAGGAAACTGCAATGACTGGTGGGACTGTTTCTGCTACACCTGGCTTGATTTTGTAGAGTATATCGACCTGAACAGATAGGAGGAACCATGGAAGGCTGTGTCAAGACATTTTTAGAGAAAAAGGGGTATCACATCAATACCAGGGCGGCAGAGATCATACAGATCTGTGACGACTGGTATGCAAACAGACGGATCAAAGGGTTTCACGACCGCAGGACGATCCAGGGCGTGGAGTATGAGCTGAGCAGGCTGAATTTCGCGAAGCGCTGTTGCTCCGACGATGCAAACCTGTGTGAGGTACTGGAGATCAATGCGGGGGCCGGGGAACAGGCGGAAGCAGTCAACACACTTCTTTCGGATAACCAGTTCAACACCCAGTATCGCAGGCAACTGGAGAAGACATCCGCAGACGGGACTGTGGCCTGTTATGTCCGGCTGGATCACCGGGCGGTGCTTTACGATGATGGCATGGTAAGGGGCGGCAGGGTCAGGCTCAATTACGTGGAGGCAGATTGTTTCATACCGCTCACGGTAGAAAATGACATCGTCACGGAGGCAGCCTTCTCCGGCAGTTCGCTGCAAAAGGGGAAGAAGCAGACGACGCTCGTACTGTTCACGCTGGATGAGCAGGGAACCTATTTCTCAGAAACGCATGTCTTTGACGATCTGGGACATGAGCTGAAAGAGATGGAGGCAGTCCTGCAGCTTGGGGACGTAAAGCCTTTTGCGGTGATGCGCAATGCGGAAGTCAACAACCTGGATGACATGGAGGGCTTCGGCCTGCCAAAACTCTGGAATGCCATTCCCATGCTGAAAGCCATAGATCTGTGCTATAACGTCCTGTACAGCGATCTGGACAAGGCGGAGAAGATCCTGCTGGTCAATGAACTGCTCTGCGAGTTTGGAAAGGACGGAAGACCGGCGCTGACACCGGAACAGAAGAAACTGTTCGTGCTCCTGGGGGAGAAGCTGCCAAAGGATAAGGAACTGATCCAGGAATACAATCCGGATATCCGCATCGACCAGATTACGAAGGCTTTTGAGCTGGCGCTGTCCATCCTGTCCATGTCCTTCGGGTACGGTACGAAGAAATACAGTTTCGAGAATGGCCAGATCACGACCGCGACGGAGTATATCGGAGAGAGGCAGGACCAGATGCAGGAGCTGAACCGACAGCGTCAGGAAGCGATCCGGTACATACAGGACATCTGCCGGGCGGTGATGTGGTTCTCGAATACTTTCAACGGGACAGGTTATGATCTGGAAACGGAGATCCTGGTGGATTTCGATGACAGTTATATCACCGATAAGGAGACGGAGCTGGAGCGGAAGAGAAATGACGCTCTGTCTTTTGATATCCCGCAGCTGCTCATCTGGTATCTGATGGATGCCTACTCCCTGACGGAGGATGAGGCCGCGGCCATCGTGGCGGCAAAGCAGGAGGCGGAAGAAAGGCAGGATGCAGAGGAAGAGACAGAGGATTAAGGAGCGTTCTTATGTTGTCAGATGAACAGTTAGAGATCATATCAGAAGCATTGCAGCCGCTCTTCCAGTATCTGGAACATGAGGTGATCGCGGATATCGCACGCAGGATCAAAAAGACGCTGACCTACAGCCGGACAGCGGAACTGCAGGCACTGTCCATGAAAGCGCTGGGCTACAGTCCTGCACGGATCCGGAAGGAGGCCATGAAACTCCTGAAAGCCGACCCGGAATTCCGGAAACAGGTCGCAAAGAATACGCTGGAATATAAGCGGGAAGTCAGGAACATCATAAACGATATCGTGAAAAAGGCATTTTTGGCCAATGACGAGATTGTTGCCGGTGCGGGGGACATGGCGTGGATCAGCGACCTGTCTGTCTGGAAGGATGCGGGGAAGACACTCACGGATAACGCTTATCTGCACCAGCTTGTAAGGGCCTTTGCCGACCAGACGGCTGGAGAACTTAAGAACCTGACGCAGACTACAGGTTTTAAGACCATGAGCGGTCATGAGAGCGTAAAGGGTGCCTACAGGAACGAACTGGATAAGGCAGTGATCAAGATCTGCTCCGGCACGTTCTCACAGGATAAGGTGCTCCGGGACACGGTCCACGATCTGGCACAGAGCGGCCTGCGGTCCATCGACTTTGATTCAGGCCGCTCCATGCAGCTTGACACGGCGGCACGGGTGGCGATCCGCACGGGCTGTCACCAGCTTGCCGGGAAAGTATCGGATAAGAACATCGCGCAGACAGGGGAGAACCTTGTCTATGTCTCCAAACACCGCGGGGCGAGAAATACAGGGACCGGCCACGCCAACCATGAACAGTGGCAGGGGAAGGTCTATTACATAAAACCCGGGCAGGATTACCGGAAGGAGGCGGAGCGGATCGGACAGGACTATATCACCGACCTGTGGTATGCGACCGGCTACAGTGTGGACGGCGCCCACGAGAATGACCCGTTAGGCCTTGACGGCTATAACTGCCGGCATAACCGCCACCCATGGTTCGAGGGCGTCTCTACGTTCCCGGCGAATCATTCAGAACCGGATCCGGAGCCCGTGACGATCAACGGCAGGACTTATGATTTCTATGCCGTGACCCAGAAGATGCGCGCCATGGAACGCAGTGTGAGGGCCTTAAAGAGGGAAAAAGAGGCGCTGGAGACACTTGGCATGGACACGACCGAAATAAGGGCCAGGATCAAGCGTAAGACAGCAGAATATAAGGAGTTCTGCAGGGCCTGCGGCGTGCCGGAGAAATCGACCAGACTGCGGTATGAGTGCGGCACGTCTGATCTGAAAAAGACAGAAGCGTGGAAGAAGTATCATGATACCAGGTTTTGGAGTGAAGTGGAATCCAAGACACTGGGAGCTTCCAACGCCGCCGGTGATGGCGGCCAGCCTGTTCATATTGGGCAGATAGACGTATCAAAAAAGAAAGAGGCTATAAAATATTTTGGAAATGTAATCAGAAATAGTGATATAGAGAAACTTTATGTCATTGATAAAGCCGGAAATGTGTATTACAATGAGGGAAAAGAAGATTTTATAAGTATTGGGACGCTTGATCTGACAGGCTGTGCTGTGTTGCATAACCATCCGAAATCTAATGGGATCGTATCGTTTGGAGCAGATGATTTTATATGTATCCGTGATACTGACGCCTCAGAGTGGTATCTTGTGAATGAGGAATTTGACTATCATCTCAAAAGAATAAAGTCTATGAAAGGCGTAACATATAATCAGGCATTACGATGGTATATGGACGATATAGCTATAACGGGTATTGACGAAGAGCAGCATCCGATCATGAGGAGTCTTGCCAAAAGGGGATATATAGAATATGAACGAAAAAAAGTTGACAGCTGACCAGCTGGCCAGAATTGAAAAGGTAAAACAGGAAGCGATGAAAGAAGTTGAAAAGATACCTGAGAGACCGAGAAGAAATATCCTTGATGGCGGGCGTTCAGAGCCATATTATTCGATAGGGGAAAAATTCATGGCGCAGGTAAAGGCGATCATGGAAGAAAAATAAATTTAGATTATATACTTGTCTGGTGATATTAGTACGTGTTATAATCTGTAAAAGGAGTGATAACATGACTTTCAGGTGGTGCAGATGCCCGCGCTGTGGAAACGCGCATTTCATCAAGATCCGCCCGGACACGCGGATCATCAATTTCCCGGCGTATTGCAAGTGGTGTAAAACTGAATCAGTGATAACAATAGAGCCCAAGAGCCGAAGCAGTTATTCCAGAGTGGATTAACTGTGACGGCTCTTTTTTTTTAATTCATCTGTGGGTGATTCCCCCACGTTAAAGAAATCATCGTTAAAGGAGACAGGTATGAAGAGAGAAGAGTTAGAAGCAATGGGACTGACCAAAGAGCAGATTGACGAGGTTTTGGATAAGTACCATGAGGAGTATGATCCGGTTAAAAGGGATCTGGAGGCAGCGCAGAAAGATCTGGAGAATGAAAAGGGAAAGATATCTACGCAGGCGGACACGATCAAGAGCCTGAAAGAAGACCTGGACGAGTTTAAGGATGCCGATGTTGCCGGGATGAGAAAGAAGATCGAGGATCTTGAGACTGACATGCAGGCGAAAGATGCCGCGCACCAGAAGGAGATCGCGGACAGGGATTTTAACGATCTCCTGAAAGAGGGCATCGCCGCATCCAAAGGCAGGAATGCCAGGGCGATCACGGCTCTTCTGGACGTGGAGACGCTCAAAGCATCCAAGAACCAGAAAGAGGACATTGCCGCGGCGCTGAAAGCACTGACGGAAGCGGAGGACAGTAAGATGCTGTTCGGGGAAGCGGACCCGAAACCGGTTGGGGCTGGCAGGTTCATCGGGGAAGTCAGGAAAGACAACACGCCGCAGGGCGATACCCTGCGGGATGCGATCGCAGAGCACTACAACAGGCAGTAAAGAAGGAGCAGGCACTACAACAGACAGTAAAGGAGAAGCAAGATGGCTATCACATTAGCAGAAGCAAAAGTCGGCATGGCTGACAAAGTAGACCAGATGGTCGTTGACGAATTTCGCAGGGATTCATTCCTGCTTGACAGGCTGGTATTCGATGACGCTGTGTCTCCGGGAACCGGCGGGAGCACGATGACCTACGGGTACATGCAGTTAAAGACGCCTTCAACAGCAGCAAGGCGTGACATCAACACAGAGTATACCAACAACGAGGCAAAAAGAGAGAAGAAAACGGCAGACCTGGACATCTTCGGCGGATCCTTCAAGGTTGACCGCGTGATCCAGTCCACTTCCGGCGCGGTCAACGAGATCGACTTCCAGATGAAGCAGAAGATCAAGGCGGCATCCAACCTGTTCCACTATCTCGTTGTGAACGGATCGACTAATGGTGGGAAAGGGTTCGTACAGTGCAAGTTTGACGGGATCCGCAAGCTGCTGTCCGGAACCTCCACGGAGAAGTCTGCGGAGGCAATCGACCTGACCACGGCTGAGAATATCGACAAGTACATGTATTCTTTCGCATTGAAGATCAACAAGTGGCTGCAGACGATGGCAGAGCGTCCGGACATGCTGCTCATGAACGGTGATATGCTTGCCGTAATGCAGTATATCGGTCAGAAGATGGGGTATTTTTCCCGGGAGAAGAACGATTTCGGTCATGAGGTAGTTTCTTACCGCGGCATTGCCATGGTGGATGCAGGCCGCTATTATGACGGGACTGCAGAACAGGAATGTGTTGAGACAGATTCCGGTACAGGCCTCGGTTCCATGATCGGTCTGAAAATCGGTCTGGAGGCATTTCACGGCATCTGTCCGGTGGATACAAAGGCTTTCATCAAGTCGTATCTTCCTGATCTTAACGCACCGGGAGCGGTGAAGACAGGAGAAGCCGAGATGGTGGCTGGCGTCGTATTGAAGAACACAAAGATGTCGGGAATCTTGAAAGATATCAAGATCGCGCCGACAACAGCAGCGTAAAGGCGGGAGACAGGCCTGCCGGAAAGGAATCTGTTATGGCATATATAAGTTGGGAGTATTACAGTTCTCTTTACTCCGAAGTACAGGAGGAAGATTTTGACGGGCTGTGTGCGAAGGCTTCGGCGAAACTGGACGTGTATACCCATATGCGGGCGAGGAATTTCGAAGTCGCATTTGATCCGGAGACGGCAACGGATTTTCAGAAGCTGGTGCATACCCAGATCCAGAATACGGTCTGCGAGTTGATAAACGCCCTGTATGTGCAGGAGACTTCCGGCATGGGAACCGGTATCGCCTCTGTAAGCAATGACGGTTATTCGGAATCTTATAAGATCACGACAGCGGCAGAGAAGGAAGCACAGCTCCGGTCAATCGCGCGGCAGGGGCTTTCCGGGACCGGATTGGCGGGTGCGCTATGAGTGTGCTGTTCACGGATACGATGACCGTTTATAACTACCACCGGGATCCTGATACCGGGCAGGAGACATGGAACCGTTCTGTGGTAAGGGGCGTTCAGTGGAGCCATAACAAGAGCGAGGTCACGACCACCGGCGGCGTCCAGACGGAAAGCAAAGTAGAGAAGATCACGGTGGATTTTCAGCGGAAATACGGAAATAAACCTTACCTGCCGCCGCAGGAATACGCGAAGCTGCCGGATGGGGAGCGGGAGGGCTTCTGGACGCTGGATGCGAAGCAGGGTAAGGATATCATGGTGCTCGGCATATCAGAGCAGGAGATCAGCAGGGAATACCGCATCTCAAGGCTTTCAGAAGACTTCCAGTATGCGGTGACTGTCGCGTCAGTATCCGACAACCGGAACCGGCCGCGGCTTAAACACATCAAGGTGACGGGGAAATGAGCAATTACAGTTTTGTCTGCGATTTTAATCTGGATGACTGCCTTAAGACGCTCGGTCTGGATGAGATGGGAAGGGTGCAGCAGGCAGTCGATACTGCTTTTCTGAAAGGTGTACAGCCATTCACGCCATGGGATGAAGGGGCACTTTATGATAGTGCCATTAGAGAATCGGTGGTAGGAAGCGGCGAGATTGTTTTTGACGTGGATGATAAAGCACGGCGTCTTTATTACCATCCAGAATATAACTTTCAAGAAAAGGGGGACAGTGAAACCGGTGGGGAAGGCCGCGGTGGGTATTGGGCGGCAAGATATATGCAGAACGGCGGACGTGAACAGATTGAACGGGAAGCAAGGGAGGCTGTAAAGAAATGACAGTATCAGAATCTATAATCGAGTGGCTGAAAACGTTTGATCCGGAGGAGTACTGGAAGATGAAGCAGGTCGACACGGATATCCAGTCGGCAAAGGTTGATTCCTATTCTCTGGTCAAAGAGCCTGTCCGGAATGAAAAGACCTATGTCACCGGCAGGAAGGTCATCACGGATCACTATATGCTGCGGGCGCGGCTGTCCAGTCAGGAGAACACGGACTGTGTTGAAAACAATGGTTTCGGCGAAGCGCTGGAAGACTGGGTGTCGGAGCAGAACAGAATTAAGAACTTCCCCCGGATACCGGATGCCACAGTGCAGCATATAGGTGTCACGACTCCGTTTTATATGGGGAAGACAGCTACAGATAACAGTATCTACCAGTTAACGGTAGCGATCAAATATGAAAAGAAAGAAAAAGACCCGCTCTTATAGGCGGGAGAAAGGACGATCATGCCAGACGTTATTACAGGAAAGATTGACAGAAAGTATATGGGGCATCTGATCGATGCTGGTCTTCTGTGCCATGGATCAACCTCAAAATGGGAACAACTGGGGGAAGATTTGGAAGAGTATAACGTGAATCTCAACCCCAGTATCGAGACGAAACAGAACATACTTGGCCAGAATTCATTTCATCACAACGGCTACGAGGAGTCTTCTGAGGCCAGCCCCTATTATGCAAGTACGGAAAGCGTATTGTCTGCCAAACTACAGGAGATCATTGACCACAGGCATAAAGATGATAACTGTAAGACAAATGCACTGGAGGTGCATCTGTGGGAAGGCGACGAAGAAAATGGATTCGTGGCGTGGCAGCAGGGATGCTATATCATCCCTACTTCTTACGGCGGCGATACATCCGGATACCAGACGCCTTTTACCGTCAACTATTTTGGCGGGAGGACGAAGGGGATCTTCAAGGATAATACATTTACGCCGGATGGGACGACACCGGCGGCATAAAAACAACAGGTATTAAGGAAACTTAATATATTGGGGTGCGTTCCTCCTGTTCGTGCCCCAATTACAGGAGGGTGTTAAGTATGGGAATCGCAGTAGAAAAGATTAAGAGTAATGTAGACGCCAGTGTCCTCAGGATCGAGTTAAATGATATGGGAGACTATGCGGCTATTTCTGCCGATGATGATGCGCTTTTTGACAGGTTCGTGTCCAGCCATGCTCATATCGCGGAAAGAGCGGAGCAGTTCGATGCTGAGATTGCTGAACTGGAAAAACAGAAAAAACAGGGAACAGAAAAAGAAGAAGATTACATAAGGATCTCTGCAGAGATGATCCGTAAGAAAAGGGCTTTTTCAGAAGAGGTCGCAAAGGTCACGGACAATATTTTCGGGGAAGGCACTGTCAGGAAGCTCTTCCGCAGCGTCTATGAGGAGATACCTGATTTTGTGCCGTCGGCGGAAAGTATCACAACATTTCTGGAGAGCGTGACGCCGCAGATAGAGCAGCTGTTTCACAAGAAGATTGATGAGCGGAACAAGGCCAGCAGAGCGCGGATGGCAAAGTATATTCCGCAGGATCATAAGAGGACGCAGAGACACCAGAAAAAGAAAAGGACCATGCCTGTTGAGGATACACAGCAATGATCGGAGGGCTTCCGGAGACATTGACCGTAGGCGGGCGGGAGTATCCCATCAGGACAGACTATCGTGATGTGCTGCAGGTGCTGGAGGCCTTTTCAGATGAGGAATTGGAACACATCGAGAAATGGATCGTTGCAGTCTATCTTCTGTTTGAGGATTTTTCCTGCGCTGACGATGTGCTGGAGGCAGTAGAGGACGGCTTTGATCTGGGGGAGGCAGTCGAGCAGATTTCATGGTTTCTCTCCGTGGGAAAACCGGAGGAAAAAGATCGTGATGCCCCGCTCTATGACTGGAAGCAGGATGAGCAGATGATCTTTGCTGCGGTCAATAAGGTCGCCGGAAGGGAAGTCAGGGAAGCAGACTATATGCACTGGTGGACATTATCCGGATACGTGAACGGCGTTGACAAGGATGATTTCTGGACATTCGTTATCAGTATCCGGGATAAGCTGAACAAAAAGAAAAAGTTGGAGAAGAACGAAAGGGAGTTCCTGAACAAAAATCGTGAACTGGTGATATTGGAGAAGAGAAAGACCAGGGAAGAGCAGGAACTGGAAATGAGATACAAAGCACTCCTGAACAGGATGCTTTGATAGAGTGAGACCGGTACGCGGATGGAGCGTATCGCTGACCTGAAAGAGCTATGGGCGGAAATTTTTATGGCGAATTATGATGCGAGTGTACGTGTCGGTACAAAAATAGATACGAAGAATTTCATAAAAGGCGCCGGAAAAATAAAAGAAGAGCTTGCTAATCTGGAAGAGGCACAGCGGAGATTCATAGAATCAGGGGGCAGCAGGCAGGATTCCGTATTTAAAGGGTATGAGAAGAGGATCCGGAAGCTCAAAACATCGCTGGAGTCTCTTGAGGGGGCGCAGGGAAAATCTGTTACAGAAGTCGGGCATCTGAATGATCTAAAGGTCGAGGTCGAAGAGTATGCGAAAGCATTAAAAGATCTTGAAAGCCAAGGGAAATTCTTTGGCGATGAGGAGTATGACAAGGTTTACCTTTTTTGGAAGGATGCCACTGACGCTGTAAAGGCATACCGTGCGGAACTTGACAAGAAGACAGAATCCGGACAGGCGAAGCAGGCCCAAGAGGCCGCCAGAGAAGCAGAAAAGCAAGCGGCGGTACAGCAGAAAATTGAAGAGCAGGCAGAAAAAGCACTTCAAAGAGAAAATGCCAGGATCCAGAAGCAGATCGAAAATGAAGCAAGACTGCAGGCAAAAGAAGAAGAGCGTCAGGCGAAGCAGGATCAGAAAAATGCCGCGATCCAGGCAAAACTTTCTGCGCAGGTACAGGAAGAAGCGCGCATGGAATACCTGCGGGAGCAGGCGGTCGTCAGCAACCAGCGTATCGTCGCTGTCATGGAGCGCAGGAAACAGCTTTTAGAATACATGGCCGAACTGGAGAAAGCGGGAGTCGGCCGGGGATATGAGCAGTTTGAGTCCGCACGGCGGGAGCTTGCAGCTCTTGATAAAGAAGTAAGTGACTATGACAGCGATGTCAAAAAGGCAGATAAGAGCCAACGGGATCTGCAGAAGGGGCTGGGCGCGGTAGTGTCCGCATTTCAAAGGCTGGGAAACGTGGTAAGAAACACTGCGTCCAGATCCTTCCATCTTTTAGGGAGCGCGGCCAAAGGCGCACTGTCGGGTATGCAGTCCCTCATCGGAAAGATCTCCTCCGGGTTGAAGAAACTTGGTGAACGTGCACGGCAGTCTTTTTCGACCCTGCATAAGTCCGCCGGGAGATCGAACGGCGTTCTCACGACCATGTCTTCACGCTTAAAAAGCCTTGTGCTGTCGCTGCTCATTTTCAACCAGATCAGCAGGGCGTTCAGTGAGATGACCTCTGCGGTCAAAGACGGCTTCGGGAATCTGTATAAGGATAATGAGAAGTTTAAAGGTTCCGTAGACGGGCTCCGGGCGAGCATCCTGACTTTGCAGAATGCTTTTGCGGCAGCGTTCCGGCCCCTGGTAGATGTCGCGATACCGTATATCCAAAAGGCTGCGGACTATATGATAAGCCTTTTGGACAAAGTCGGACAGTTTACCGCCGCGATCACAGGCCAGAAGACTTATACAAAAGTGATCAGGCAGACTGCGGATGCGTTCGAAGAAGCAAAAAAGGCGGCCGAGGGTTATCTGTCGCCTCTGGATGAGATCAACAGATACTCTTCAAAGGAGGAGGAAAAGGATACTGACCAGACCGGCCTCATGTTCGAGGAGGCGCCGGTCTCACAGAAGTTCGCAGATATGGCGCAGAAGGTCAAGGATGTTTTAGCCGACCTTTTCGCCCCGATCAAAGAAGCCTGGGATCGTGAAGGCGATTTCGTCATTGATTCGTGGAAATATGGGCTGCAGGAAATATGGGACCTGATCAAGAGCATCGGTTCTGACTTTCTTGAGGTCTGGCAACAAGAAAAGACCATAAAGATCTTTGAAGATATCCTGCATATCATCGGTGATATCGGGCTGGTAGCCGGAAACCTTGCTCATAACTTCCGTGAAGCGTGGGAAGAGAACGAGACCGGCCTGCACATCCTTGAGAATATCAGGGATATCATTGGCGTGATCGTGGCAAATATACGTCATGCCGCAGATGCGACAGTGGAATGGTCAAGGGACCTTGACTTCTCGCCGCTGCTGACAAAAGTTCAGGAGTGGACAGCATCTCTTGTTCCGGTATTTGACGCACTGAGCGGCATCATTACAGACTTTTATGAAAAAGTGCTTCTTCCGCTCGGCACCTGGACGACAGAAAAAGGACTTCCGGATCTGCTGCAGGTACTCATTGATTTCAACAACATGGTCGACTGGGAGTCATTGCGGGCGCGTCTGTCGGAGTTCTGGGAGCATCTGGAGCCATTCGCTGAGGTGGTCGGGGAAGGGCTGATCATCTTTATCGGTCGTTTGTCGGAGGCGCTTGCGGGGTTTTTGAACAGCCCGGCCCTCTCTGAATTCCTGACCATGATAGAAAACTGGATGGATAACGTGAGGCCGGAAGACGTGGCGGACGGATTGGGTAAAATAGCTGTCGCGATCGTGGCTTTAAAAACAGCGAGCGCGGTATTTCCGGCTGTATCGACGGCATTCTCTGTATTTGCAAATATAGCAAAGGGGCTAACGGGGACTCTCTCCTTGTTGTCACCGGTGATCCACGCACTTGCGGCTGCGATATCCCTGCTGGCTTCTCCAGTAGGTATTGCGATTGCGGCTGTTGCGGCACTGGCGGCAGGGTTTGTATATCTGTATAAGACAAACGAGGACTTCAAGGCGAGCATTGATACCCTGTACAATGACCATATCAAGCCTTTTTTCGATTCTGTGGTGGAAGGTGTCGGCAAGCTGAAAGACAAGTTCGTGGAATTCTGGGACAATTATGTCAAGCCGATGCTGGAAGAATGGGGCGAAAAGTTTATGGTCTTGTGGGAGGAGCACATCGATCCGGCGTTGAGTAAGATATTTGATGCCCTGACCATCTTGTGGGAAGACGCCCTGATGCCACTCGCAGAATGGATCATTGATACGCTGCTTCCAGTGCTCCTTCCGATTATTGACGAAGTTTTTGATACGTCAATAGCGTGGATCGGTGAAATGTTTGATGCGATCGGTGATCTGGCAGATATCATTGCGGATTGTGTGGGGCTGGTGGCTGATCTGCTCAGGGGGGACTTTTCCAGTGCAATGGAACATGCGAAGAATATTGTAGAGACCGTATGGGGCGGGATCACGAGGATCATCAAGGGAGCAGTAGAGAGGATAACGGGATGGATCGAGGGGCTGCTGTCTTTGTTTGATAAGGCAGAAAGTAAGAAAAGTTCTTTTAACAGTGGAGACTCTGGCCAGAGCTATTCTTCCCGTTCATACTCCGTGCGGTCTATGAAGCTGCCGTATGCTGCCGATCCAAGGATCGCTAAACTGGCGACTATGGAGATACCAGGCTACGCTACCGGACAGGTCATACCGCGGACCATGAAACAGCACCTTGCGATCCTGGGGGATAATACACAGGAGACAGAGGTTGTTTCCCCGATCTCTACCATGAAACAGGCTTTTATGGAGGCGTTGGTTGAGATGGGCAGTACGGGCGGAAACGGCCAGCCGGTCATCCTGAAAGTGATCCTTGACAGTAAGGAGATCCTTTACGCGATGGTGAAGGAGGGTAAGGTCGTGCAGATGTCCACCGGTAAGAATATCTTTGCACTGGAATAGGAGGGCAATATGGTAGAACAGCCACTTGAAATTGACGGTATAAAGATATTGACGCCCCATACCTTTACGCCTGCTGCGGAAACTACATCTACGGAGGATTCCGGCAGGGTCCAGACACTGGTCATGTACAATACACCAATGGGAACGATAGAGAGCTATAACATAGGGTTTCTTGATATTCCGGTGAAAGAAGCGGCCAAGATCTACCGACGTACAAAAAACAGAAGGAAGTATGAGTTAAGGTATATGTCTTTGGAGCTTGGGGAATGGACGACAGGCTATTTTTACACCACAAGATATTCCTATGGCTCTCTTGGGGTTGTAAATGGGATAGAATGCTGGAAAAGTATGTCATTTAATGCGATAGCAATAAATCCTGTATAGGGGAAAAAGGGAAATGATAGCGGCAAGTAAAGAATTTAAGGAAAAACTGAAAACAGACAGGCCGCCACTTGCCAATTATGCGGATATCATCCTTTCCGATGGTACGTTTCTGAGCCTTGATCCAAATGATTTCATGATCGGCGGCTGTCAGATCGAGGATAAGACGACCGATGGAAAGTTTGGTGTGGGTTTTTGTATCGGAAAGACTTTGAAGATCCGCCTTGAAAATCAGGACGAGCGGTTTTCACGGTATGATTTTTACCAGTCGGTCATACACCTTTATGTTGCCATGCTCTTGGATGACGGCAGTATCGAGAAGATACGCAAAGGGGTGTACTATGCTACAGTACCGGAGACACCGGGGGATACGATACAGATCAGCGCGGTGGATGGTATGTATAGGCTGGATCGGGACTATTCTTCCAGCCTCATGCCCTATCCGGCCACACTGCAGGAGATCCTGTCCGGCGCCTGTCTTGACTGCGGCATCCCTATTGGGTTCCGGCAGTTCGACAATATGGGCTTCGTCGTACAGAAGAAACCGGAGAAGGCCACATACAGGCAGATCGTATCTTATGCGGCCCAGATAGCCGGGTATAATGCAAGGGTCGATAATGACGGCTATATGCAGCTTGTCTGGTATGACTCATCTCTGCTGGACAGATATAACTATAATGGCGGGAGCTTCATGCAGTACCAGGAGGATACTGTCGTAGACGGCGGCGATTTCACTGACTACAGTACAGATACGATCATAACAGGCGGTGATTTTTCTGAGCCAATGCCAGAGCATATATTCCGGATAAAATCCCTTGACGTGCATACAGACGACGTACAGATCACCGGTGTGCGCGTCGTGGGGGAAGACGAAAAGACAGCGATATCCGGTGAGGAAGGGTATCTGGTCGAAGTTAAAGGCAATCCTTTTGTGAACGGGAAAGAACAGGATGTGTCCGGTTATCTGGGTGCCCGTATGGTGGGGATGGTATTCAGGCCATTCAGCGCGCAGGTGCTCGGCAACCCGCTCTATGAACCCTTTGATGTGGTCATGGTGTCTGACAGGAAGGGGAATGTCTATAACTCTGTCATCAATTCTGTATCCTATACGATCGGGGCCTATACGCAGATAGCCTGCCAGGCGGAAGACCCGCTGCGGAATGGGAGCAATTATGTCTCCGCAGCAGCGCAGGCGGTCGTGGAGGCACGCAGGAACGCGGAAAAGCAGCTTTCCACCTATGATAAGGCCGTACAGCAGATGAACCAGCTCGCCATGAACGCGATGGGGATGCATACCACGTATGAAGATAAGCCGGATGGGAGCAGGATCATATACCTGCATGACAAGCCTGCTCTGGAGGACTCGAAGACTGTCTATAAACAGACGATCGACGGCTTTTTCATTTCAACAGACGGGGGCAGGAGTTATACCGCGGGGTTTGACAAAAATGGGAATGTGATTGTGAATGTCTTATACGCGATCGGGATCGTGTGCGACTGGATCAGAGGCGGGACACTCACGCTGGGCGGGGATAATAATGTCAATGGTTCCATAAAAATCTTGAATTCTTCTGGCAGTCAGATAGGGAAGTGGGATAAGGAGGGTATTGTTGCGACGAAAGGAACGTTTTCTGGTGTGCTTAGCGCGGCTACCGGAACATTCAGGGGCGAATTGAGTGCCGCTACGGGTTCCTTTACGGGTACGGTTACAGCTACGACCTTGAATAGTGCTAATGCAAATATCACTGGTGGTAATATAAATATTTCAACATCGGATTCACGAAATAATATCATCACACTAAGAGGAGGAGGCTACACATCCAGACTGTCTCCGCATTCGTTCAATAACCAGAGCTCTGAATATGAAATAGTATTGGGTGGCGGCGCATTGAATATGATGCAGGGTGGAGTCGTTGGAATTACTGCTGGTGCAACTGGTAGTTTTTACGCAAGGGGTTCAAAATCAAGGATCGCTAAAACATACAATTATTCAGACAGATTATTATATTGCTATGAGATGCCAAAACCATATTTTGGCGACATTGGGGAAGGTGTACTTGATAAAAGCGGAACGTGCTATATATTTGTGGATGATATTTTTCTGGAAACCATTAATACGGATTGTCAGTATCAGGTATTTCTGCAAAAGTATGGCCAAGGTGATATATGGATAGAGGAACGACATACGAATTATTTTGTAGTAAAAGGAACGCCTGATCTGCGTTTTGGGTGGGAAATCAAAGCGAGGCAGTTCGGTTTTGAAACGGAGAGACTTGAAAGATTCGTGTATGAGAAAAAAGAAGATGAAGTTGATTATGAGAGTGAATCACAAAGCTATATAAATAATTATTATGCGGAGGTATTGGGGTTATGAAGAGAGTGACAAGTATGACTGTATTGACAACTGCAGAGGGTAAGCGCCTCTCAGTTACATTTTCCGAGATTGATGAAAAAGGTAATATCATTAGGGAAAATGAGAGAGTGAACAAGGTAGTGGTGGATCAGGCGGCTTTAAGCAACGTTAAGGAACTGGAAGATTTCGCACAGAGAATTATAGATGGGGAATAAGTATGGCAATCAGATCGGTCAATACAATCAAGGCTACGATCCAGATGCGGCATGGCGCAGAAGACCTTTTTGACCCTGACCAGATGACAACCGGTGAGTGGGCGGTATCTACAGACTCAAGACATGTCTGGATGTGTTTCCGGCCGGGACTGTGCCTGCGCATGGCAACCTATGAAGCGTTTGAGAGAGACATGGAGGAAATCCGGCGGATTCTTGTTGAGTCTAAAGACATTGAAAAAGCTATCGCTTTATGGGCAAAACTTGCAGAAAGTTATGCGCATGGAGGCACGGGTGAGCGTGAAGGTGAAGATGCTGACAACGCAAAGTATTACAGCGAACAGTCTAAAAAGTGGAGTGAGGCCGCTGAGAATGCTTTGGATGTATCTAAGCCGAGTTTTACAGTAGATTTAGAAACAGGTCATCTTTTGTATTCCGGCGGGCGGTTTGACTTTGAGGTAGAAAACGGGCATTTGCTTTGGGGGATGGTGTTATGAGTGAATTGATAAGTGGAGATGCTGGGATAATCGGGTTTGTTCCAAGGGGCGAATACAGTCCTGCGGAAACGTATAACTTTTTGCAGTTTGTTTACTATAATGGATCGACTTATGTAGCAAAAAAAGAAACAAAAGGTAATCCGCCATCTGAAAACAGTGAATACTGGCAAATATTGGCGCGGGGTGGTGCAGAGGGAGACTTCGCATCCAAGGCGATTTATGGGGATGATGCGGTCAGTCTTGGCAGGAAAGAAGGCAGTGTTGCAGGTAATAGAAGTATTGCGTATGGGGAAAATGTAGTAGCCACACAAAGAGGAGCGGTTTCTTTTGGAGGGTACAACGAATCATCAGGCGATTGTTCTTTTTCTGCAGGGCGGAAAAATAATTCCTCTGCTAAAAATACGGTATCTATGGGTTTAAATAACAATTCTTTTGGAGCAAATTCCGCTTCTTTTGGAAATAATAATGTATCCTTGGATAGTCATTCTTTTTCAGAAGGATGTGGAAATATCGCTCTTGGATATGGGTCTCATGCGGAAAATTGTCAGAACATAGCAGGAGCAAAATACGTATTTAAAATAGAAAGCTATGATACGGCAGGGAAAAAATTTACTTTTGATGATATATATACAGGATTCGCTGACGCTTTTGCGGCTTTGGAAGTCGGTTCGAAACTGTTTGTGCAGAATTTTTATTATATAAACGACGCGCTTGTATTTACTGTTAATTCTATTGAGAGTGACGGAAAATCCATAATTGTTGAAGAAAGCATCCCTTCATCGAATTTCAACGTTTATTTTGCAACAATCATACAGGCTTCATCGGGTTACAGTGGGTGTCACGTAGAGGGAAGAAAAAATCTTGTTGCGGGCATGTATGCGCATGCAGAAGGGTATGGGACAGAAGCTATCGATTCTTATGCACATACGGAAGGAATTGAGACTCAAGCAGGATTTGAAGCTCACGCAGAGGGCCTTAAGACGATTGCCAGCGGCTATCGCTCTCACGCAGAGGGATATAATTCTATTGCAAGTGGAAATAATTCGCATGCAGAAGGGTGGTCTAGTAAAGCAGAAGGGGAGTCATCACACGCAGGTGGCTATTTGACAGTAGCCAGTGGTGCCCAGTCCTATGCGGCCGGATGGCTTTCAGAAGCTAAATGTAATAGATCTTTTGCGCTTGGTCAACAGACTATAGCGGGTAGTGATTGCCAGTTAGCTATTGGAAGATGTAACACGGATGATAATACACCCGGGTATCTACACAATATTTTTATTGTTGGTAATGGAACAGCTGCAAACAACAGAACAAATGTATTCCGAATATTCTATGACGGAGCAGTCTACGCAAAAGGACAGTACAATTCTTCCGGCGCCGACTACGCAGAGTTTATCCGGCCATGGGCTGACGGGAATCCCGACAATGAAGATAGGGTAGGTTATTTTGTCGCCATTAAGGACGGATATCTGCACAAGGCGGAAGCAGATGATTACATAGTCGGTATCACATCGGGCAATCCCTCTGTCGTGGGTAATTCTGACGAAGAATACTACTGGCGGTGGGAGCGTGACGAATTCAACCGTATCGTATATGAAGAGGTAGAGGAGTATGTGGAAAAATTCGACAAAGAAGGAAATCCGGTTCTTAAAGATGGAAAGCCCATTATGATTCCGACTGGCAGGATGGAAAAACGGATGAAGCAGGCAGCCGGTTATGACGGATCCCTGCAGCAGTCCTATGTGGAACGAAAAGACAGGCCCGAGTGGGACTATGTTGGGATGGTCGGTGTCGTGCCGGTCAGGGATGACGGAACATGTGTTGCAGGCAGTTATTGCAGATGCGGTACTGGAGGTGCGGCGACTCTTGCGGATATGCGTGGATTCGATACATATATGGTACTGGAGCGGATCGCGGATAATATAGTCAGCGTGATATTGAAATAGGGGGCGGTAAGAATGAGGGATGCTGGGATAATCGGGTTTGTTCCAAGGGGCGAATACAGTCCTGCGGAAACGTATAACTTTTTGCAGTTTGTTTACTATAATGGATCGACTTATGTAGCAAAAAAAGAAACTACAGGGAATGCTCCGGTAGAGAACAATGAGTTCTGGCAAATACTGGCAAAGGGTCAGCTTACAGGTGTATCAGGCGTTAAAGGAGAAAAGGAGACGAATTTCCGAAAAGGGGATGTAAATATCACGGCGGAGAATGTCGGGGCGCTCCCTATTGTTGGCGGCACTTTAACTCAAAAAGCCAAGTATGGAAGTACCTTGAAATTGACAAACGAAAATGAGAATTCTGATATATCGCTCGATCTGATTCCGACTAACTGCCCAACTCGTATAAGGCTGCAGGCAAACAGTCGTGTGAACGAAGCTGTTTTCGAGATATATGATGTCGAAGATGGAGTGAAGTCCACAGAATTGTTTTCTGTAAGCCGTGCCGGAAGAAGGATTATTTATGACAAAAAAACAAATAGCGTGAAACAGATTCTTATTGAAGGTGAAGCACTTCCCGTTACCGGTGGTCAGATCGACTCCCCTAAATTCGATCCTCTGGTTATCAGAAGAACCGAAGATAATCCTGTGGGAATAAGATTGGTCAACTTAAAGGGACCGTTATTAAACATTCAATCATCCCTTGACGGAGATCTACCGGTATTTTCTGTATTTGATGCAAGAAATGATATGTATCTGATACAGATCTCAAAAAAGGTAAGGAAAATATATGACTATAAAACAGGAGAAATGAAACAGATCGCAATAGAAGACGACGTGAAGTATAAAGCCGGAGATACCGTGAAAATAATCGCAAACAATATGTTTTCAGGATGTCTGACAACAAGCGGAACGGAAATATATTTCACGATCCCTCTTGAGAAAAGTGCAGCAGGATTACAGGCAACTATAGCCGGCTGGATAAGGGTGCGCGGGATTGACGGATATCTGATAAATTCAGAAAATGTGGCTGATTATGATGTGAGTTGTTTCTCAAGACAGAATATTGTGAATAACCTTCTATCTTTCAGGGTGCGCAAAAATGACAAAAGTGCATTTTCTGCTAAAAATAACTTTCCAGTAGCGGTTGATGGTGATTTTACGATCACATTTTCTTAAGTAAGACAAGCGTATTAAGGAGAACAGCAATGATCATATCTTACATAGCAGCGCATTGGGTCGAGTGGATGTTTTCACTATCTACCGCAGTTCTGGAGTTCTCATATTGACAGACCGCACGACGTCTTAAAGAAGAACAGACAAAAAATAAGGCGGCAACGATGTTGCGACGCAACTGTATAATACACTTTTAAAAATGCCGGAAGAGCCGGAGGAAAAGGAGAGGACGCATGAAAATGAAATTTTTAACTTTGTTTGGGACATTGGGAGGCTTGATCACGTCCCTGTTCGGCGGATGGGATGCCGCATTGGTGACATTGCTGATCTTCATGGGGGTTGACTATGTGACGGGCTTGATCGTGGCAGGGGTATTCCATACGAGCAATAAAACGCCGAATGGTATGCTGGAAAGCAGGGCTGGCTGGAAAGGTCTCTGCAGAAAAGGTGTAACGCTGCTTGTCGTTCTGGTGGCATACCGGCTTGATCTTGTTATGGGATCCAACTTCATTAGGGACGCTGTTGTGATTGCATTTATCGCAAATGAAACGATCAGTATTATTGAAAACGCTGGGCTGATGGGAGTACATATTCCTGTCCCACTTACAAAGGCCATTGAAATGCTAAAGGATAAAACAGAGAGCGAAGGCGCAACAGGAGGCGGGCAATGACGGTAGGAATCAACTGTGGACATACCGCCAGCGGCCCGGGATCTGGGGCTGTTGGTATTATTAATGAGTCAGAACATACCCGTCTTGTCGGACAGGCCCTTATGGGCCTGCTCCGTGCTGCAGGCGTTACAGTGATTGACTGTACAATAGACCAGGCAAATACACAGAATGAGTATTTGGCAGCTGCCGTGGCACTGGCCAACAGGCAGGATCTGGACTGGTTTATATCAATACACTTTAATGCTTCTGCAGCGCATACAGGGCACGGCGTAGAGGTTTATACCTATAAGGGCAGACAGTATCAGGATGCGTTGGACGTGTGCGTGAATATCGCGTCTCTGGGCTTTGCAAACCGTGGTGTCAAAGCAGGATCAGGGTTATATGTAATCAAAAAGACAAAGGCAAAGTCTATGCTAATAGAGTGCTGCTTCTGCGATAATCAGCAGGATATTGATACATATCGCGCGGCAGGCGGCGCCGAAGCGGTTGCAAAGTCTATTTCTAGAGCAATAGTACCTCATGTTTCGCAAGTGAAGGAAACAGCGATCATGGGCAGCAGCATTGCTACTGCAGAGCAACTTAACGAGTATTTGTTATCCGTAAATCCACGGGCAACCGAGTATCTGCATCTTGCGGCTATCTTTTTAGACGAGGGCAAGAAAGAGGGCGTGCGCGGTGACGGCGCATTCTGTCAGGCGCTGATAGAGACAGGATATTTTAAATTTGGCGGTGACGTAAAGCCAGGCCAACACAACTACGCCGGCCTGGGAGCGACAGGCGGGGTGCCGGGATTAACATTTATAGATGACCGCACCGGGATCCGGGCGCAGATTCAGCACCTTAAAGCGTATGCGACCACGGTGCAACTTACGCAGGCCTGCGTGGATCCGCGCTATAAGTATGTATCAAAAGGGTGTGCACAGACGTTTGAATGTCTTTCCGGGAAGTGGGCTGTACCGGGTTACTCGGGATATGAGAGTCTCGACGCAGCCAGAGTGGCAAAGGATAGTTACGGAGATCATATCGTACAACTGCTTAATCGCATTGTCAAAACGGACGTTGCGACGTCGCAACCGGATCAGATCGCGCCTGACGGTTCGTTATGGATCGTGCAGGCAGGCGCTTACAAGAGTCTTGACAATGCCAAGGCACTGCAGAGCCGGTTGGAGAAGATGGGTGTTGTTACATTGATTAATATGTATAGCGTAAGCGAAACCGAAAGGTAGTTTTCGTGTTGCATTTCGTGTTGCATACTTGTTTTATATATAGCATTTTTATATTTTTATTTAGATGGCTGTATCGTCAGTAATAATCTAAAAACCCAGCATTTATAAGGAGTTCCGGACATCCATTATAAATGCTGGGTTTTTACTTTAATGAGGGAAATAGGGTTCAAGTCCCCCTCTCGCTACTTAAGAGAAGCCCGGAGTCCTTGCAAAATCAAGTGCTCCGGGCTTTTTGTAGTTAACGACATTAGAAATTTCGTTTACTATAGCATATATCATTTTTCCATCCCTGCGCCGCCTTACCAGTTTTTTTGCCAAAGGAACCCCTTCTTCTTACAGCTTTTTCACAAACAGACAACGGATTGCATTCAGCACTGCAAGAATCATAACGCCCACATCTGCGAAAATCGCCAGATACATATTTGCAATTCCCACAGCCCCTAATGCAAGGCAGGCGAATTTCACAACAAGCGCCATTGTAATATTCTGATAAACAATCCGCAGACATTTTCTTGAAATCTTGATTGCTTTTGCAATCTTAATCGGATCATCATCCATCAACACAATATCCGCCGCTTCGATTGCCGCATCGGAACCCATAGCCCCCATAGCGATACCAATATCCGCTCGGGAAAGAACCGGGGCGTCATTGATACCGTCACCCACAAATGCCAGCTTTGCCTTGCCCGGCTTCACCCGCAGAAGTTCTTCCACTTTTTCAACTTTATCTGCTGGCAGAAGTTCGCTGTAAACCTCGTCAATCCCAAGAGAGGAAGCAACCTGATTTGCCACTTTCTTTGCATCTCCCGTCAGCATGACACATCTTTCAACGCCAGCTTTCTTTAATTCCGCAATCGCCGCCCTGGAATGAGGTTTGATAATATCGGAAATCACAATATGCCCTGCATATTTCCCGTTGATTGCCATGTGAATAATCGTTCCGGTCTGATGGCAGTCCTGATAAGGAATGTTCAGGTGTTTCATCAGTTTATCGTTCCCGGCTGCAACCTCCATACCGTCTACCTTTGCGGTTACGCCATTTCCGCTGATTTCCTGTATATCCGCCACACGGGTTCTGTCAATCTCTTTTCCATATGCCCGCTGTAAGCTCTTGCTGATCGGGTGGGAAGAAGCGCTTTCTGCAAAAGCAGCATACTCCAGCAGTTTCTCGTTCTCAATGGTGGAATGGTGAATCCCGTTTACTTCAAAAACGCCTTTTGTCATCGTTCCGGTTTTGTCAAAAACAACATACCTGGTCTGGGAGAGGATTTCCAGATAGTTGGAACCTTTTACCAGCACGCCCTCCTTGCTTGCTCCGCCGATTCCCGCAAAGAAACTCAAAGGAATACTGATTACAAGCGCACAAGGGCAGCTGATAACGAGGAATGTCAACGCCCGGTAAATCCAAACTCCCCAATCAGCAGACAACCCCATAAAAAGCATACGGACAACAGGGGGGAGGAATGCCAGTGCCAACGCCGCATAACAGACAGCCGGGGTATAGATTCTTGCAAACTTCGAGATAAAATCCTCTGATTTGGATTTGCGGGAACTCGCATTTTCCACCAAATCCAAAATCTTTGAGACGGTGGATTCCCCAAACTCTTTTGTTGTCTGTATCTTCAACACACCCGTCATGCTGATACATCCGCTGATTACCTCATCACCGACCTTTGCCTCCCTGGGCAGGCTTTCCCCGGTCAATGCGCTGGTATTCAGGCTGGAAGCGCCCTCAACGATAATTCCGTCAATCGGCACTTTTTCTCCAGGCTGTACAACAATCACACTGCCAATCCCTACTTCGTCCGGGTCTGCCTGCTCCAATTTCCCGTTTTTCTCTATATTGGCATAATCGGGGCGAATATCCATCAGGTTGCTGATATTGCGGCGGCTCTTACCAACCGCATAGCCCTGGAACCACTCGCCAATCTGATAAAACAGCATAACGGCAATGGCTTCCAGATACTCGCCATTTTCATAAACAGCCAGTACCATTGCCCCAATCGTAGCCACTGCCATCAGAAAACTCTCGTCAAATACCTGACGGTTTTTAATGCCCTTTGCGGCTTTCTTCAGAATGTCATATCCGATAATCAGATAATCTATCAGATAGCACGCAAAACGAAGCCATCTTCCTGCGGAGGGGAATAAATACCCATCAACTGTATCAAACATCTCTGCGGAAATAAACTGGAGTGCCAGTAAGATTCCGGCGCTGATTAAAATCCGAACCATCATAACCCTTTGCTTTTTTGTCATACCGTCTTTACGGCTGCCAACGAAAATAAGAAGCGCCGCAGCCATTATGATAACGACCGTAAGCAGTATACTTATCACTAATTCCTGCATAGTAAAAACTCCTTTCAAAATATGCTTAATCATTTAATTATTACTGGTGAAAATGACACCCCTAAATTGCAGCGGTGCATTTTAAGGGTGTCATTCCGTCACTGGCAGCTGCCGCTTAAAGGAAAATCTCGCAGTCCGGCTCCACTTTCCTGCAGGCTTCCAGCACGTTCTTCATAACGTCCTTCGGCTCCTGGCCCTCGTCGAATTCCACGATCATCTTCTGCGTCATGAAATTAACAGTTGCGCTCTGCACACCGGCAGTCTTTAGGGCTGCATCCTCCATCAGATTTGCACAGTTGGCACAGTCTACCTCAATCTTGTAAGTTTTCTTCATTGTAAAGTCCTCCTCGTTATTTTTAAATTCAGTGATTAAGTACTTGTTTAATCATTGTGATTGCAGTAT
>VSOD01000299.1 GCA_009774655.1 Lachnospiraceae bacterium | reverse complement strand
ATATTGTGTTTAGCGGTCAGACGGACCAGAATGGCACAACGGTTCCGTCGTGGGGGCTGGTTGGCATAGACGGCAAAGGCTATGAAAATCATATCCTGCAGTATGATCTTGGCACGGCGACAGGGTACAGCGGTGGAAAGCTGCTGTTTGGAGAGGACAGCCTGTTCTTTGAGGGCGGAATGGGTGTGATCGATACGAAAACGGGAAAGGCGGCGTACAATACGGAGAAGGTAAGTTCACTGCCGGTAAGCGGACCGTTCTTTTCCGATGACGGATCGGTCTATGTCACGGCGGCTCTGGATACGACCCGGATGGAGATTGCGGTCTGGCGGACATCGGATTTCTCCTTACTGTATAAAGAAGTGATTGAGGACGACAGAGAAGAGATGTTCTACCGTTCTCCAAAAGTCTGCCTGTTCCCGGAGCTTCGGGCGTGCATTGTCTGTATGGGAGGACACAACGATATCCCCCAGAAGACAGTGCTTGTGCAGTACTGAATTGCATAGAAGATTTTGAGAGTGGAAGAGACCGATCCGTTTGTGAGAGGACCGGTCTCTTTCTGATCATTGTGGTATACTGTTCCGGCATACTTATGGAAGCAGGATCTCATCCATGGCATCGCCTACCAGGAGTGCGCTGGCCTTGTCCACGTCAATTACGTTGGAGAATCGCGCTGTCTTCGTATAATCGCCATCACTGTATCCGGCTGTGAGTTCCTGGTATCCCATTTCCTCTATAACCGTGCCGTCCTCATACCGGATGCCGTTGACGAATAAAGAACGCAGGGTGTCTGCCTGATCCAGATTGATTCCTTCCAGTGTTTCCAGCTGTCTGATATCTTCTTCCTCGCAGGTTACTTTCACGCTGATCGGGGTAAGTTCTACTGTTTTAACCGTGACTGCGCAGCCTGCGATCTGGTAATCTTTGTTGATTTCATAACGGACAGGTTTTGTAGTGTGCAGATTGAGTGCGAATTCCCAGTTTCCTTCTAAGACCGGACTACCGGCGACTGCCTTTTCTCCCGGCGCATTCAGCGAGGTAAACTGAATCTTCATAGTCAGGTCTTCCTCACCGGGATTCTGTTTCGTCCCTGTGATCTCAAAGTATCTGCTGTTGGAGACGGCCTGTCTGTGTTCATCTACAAAATTCCAGTTTAACATACTGAAGGGATCGGAGCCGTCCGGGTAATCAATAGTAAATTCCATATTATGGCCGGGGGTGATCTGGATTGATTCATCCGCTGCCGTTATTTCAAACAGCGCGTAGAAGCAGTTATTATCCTGAATGGTCTGTATCGCCTGCAGGGTAAGCCCGCCATCCGATATTGTCTGATACGCTTCCTGTGCGATCTGATCCATCACCAGCTCTTTTTGCTGTTCCTCGTCTGCCTCAAAGACCTCCTGCGCCTGTTTGTTCCACTTAAAGATCTCTGACGCGCTCACAGTCATTCCAAGCACAGCTGTCATGGCAGCCGCTAAAATAATGATCTTATTCTTTTTCATCCGTTTCACCTTTTTGACCTTTCTGTCATCCAGCCCGGCAAGGGTACTTAATACAGTCTGATGCACATGCTCCGGCACCTCGGGAAATTCATCGTACCAGTTCTTTTTTTTCATATCCATATACTCCCTCTAATTTTTCTTTTAAAAGTCTTCTGCCCCGATACAGCCTTGTTTTTACCGTACCCTGTGACAGCTTTAATATCCGGCAGATTTCTTTGATGGAAAATTCCTCCACATAAAACAGTACCAGGGGAATTCTGTAATGCTCATCCAATTCCATGACCGCCTCGAACACATCCGGGTAATCCTCCTGCTCTGCAGCAGCCTTCTCATCTTCATAGTAATCTTCGTAAGGAACCTGCTCCTTTCTGGAACGGATAATATAGTTGCATTCGTTGATCAGTATTCTGGTAAGCCATGTTTTGAAATACAACTCATTCCGTAAGGTATGTAATTTTTCAAAAGCATGTAAGATTGCATTTTGCATCGCATCGGCGCAGTCGTCATCATTTTTTAGAATAGACTTTGCGATGTGATACAGGCTCTTCTCAGCCTCAAGTACCTGTGCCGTAAACTGTTTCTTGTTCATTCTTTTATAGTCCTTATCGTTAAATTGCAGGCGGTTTGCCTGTTTTTATGAAACGGCCGTTTCATTTTACAATAATTAGATGATAGAGACGATGCAAAGGTCACAGATTTTTTCGTTTTTTTTAGAATGTCATGCACGGGCTTGAGTTTTCCCGTCACAGAGTATGATTCGGAAAGCGGTAAAAGGGGAAAATATTTGTCTGGAAAAGATGTGGGAACTGAACGGAGCAAGAGTATTTTATCCTGTTCCCGGCGCGGGGCCGGATGGATGCGCACAGCCGGGAGACAGGATAATATCAGAGATCCGTTACCGGCAGCGTCAGGTAATTGAGCGCTCCTTCCGGCACGCCCGTACCCCGTTCCAGCAGGGCTACCAGCCCGCGGATCGTACCTTCCGAGTCTTCGGCGGTGGCGGAGAGGAAGGTGTTGTCCAGCTTGACGGCGAGCACGATCAGGACGATCTCGGCAAGGGCAGCCGGGTATTCGAACTGAATATCGCCGATGGCGATGCCCTGTTCGATGATTGCCGTCAGGCTGGGTTTCAGTTCGGCGATCAGATGATTCATGTATTTCTGGTGCAGAAAAGCGCTTTCCTGGGCGTTTGCCATGACGGCGGCGCTGTTGTCCTGGCTTAAGAAGGCGTCCGAAGAGTTGCGGCACGCCTGCAGGATCATGGCCATGCGGGTAAAGGGAGAGATCTCTGTCTGTCCGGCTAGGGTTTTGGCCGTTTTCAACGGCTTCTCATAGTTCCTTTTGATCAGTGCGTCGAGGATTGCTTCCTTGGAAGGGAAATAGTAGTAGATGCTTCCCTTGCCGATTCCGGCTTTTTTCGCAATATCGCTGACGGAGATATTCTGTATTGTCTCGTCCTCCAGAAGCTGGTGGAGTGCATCTAAGATTCTGTCATATTTCTTTGTATCCGGCATAGTTAACCTCCATATCTGCGTGCATGGCGTATCTGCGCCCCTGTAACAGCTCAGCCTTCGGCTTCCCTGGTACTTCGTACGCGTCCCCTGCTGTCTCCGGCACGGATATTCTCTGGAACACACAGCGCGTCTGTGAATATTTCTCGAATAATATAAGCAATCATATCATAAACGGGATTTCCATACAATTATAAATAGTGCCACAAAAACCGGAAAAACGGATGTGTAAATTAGATAAAAATGTAGTTGACCGATGGTCGAAAAGTGTGGTACTGTTTGTTTAGAGGAGTTCGACCATCGGTCGAAATGCCGCGGATTATGGAGCGTATACATCATGTCAGTCACAACGGCGCATCCTATAAGACAGGAAACGGTGCGGCAGGAGAGACATCTGCACTGCCGCAAAGCGATGTTACACTATGAGGGGAGAAAAAGGAGGATAAGGAAAAATGACTTACGCAGATTTATTTTATGAGATCAAGGGAAAATTTATGGGAGCCGATGTGAGTGATATTCATGAGCATCTTGCGTTCCAGTTCAACATCGAAGACGAGGAAGCGGGCGGTGCGTTCTATGTGGAAGTGAAGGACGGCGTGCTTTATGTGGAACCTTACGAGTACTATGACAGGGACGCGATGTTCATCTGTGCGCCCGAGGTATTGTTTGCCATCGCGGACGGAACGATGGATCCGGTGGCTGCCTTTACAGAGCAGAAGCTGCGGGTGGAAGGCAATATCGAGAAGGCGCTGCGGCTGAAAGAGATCATCGAAATGAAGAAGGCCGCGCAGGAGAAGAGCCTGGCGAAGAAGGCGGCGGATAAGATGGTAGACACGGTAGTGAAGACCGTAGCCAGGAAAGTAGTGGAGAAAGAGAACAAGAAGAATAAGAAGTAAGAGCAGAAGCATTTAAGAGCATAAAGCAAAGCGCTAAGAGTGTAAAGTAAGAAGCGCAGGAAGCAAAAAGCAAAAACATTTAAGAGCATAAAACCATAAGAAAGAAGATGATATAACGATGGGAGCATTGAAAAACATCGTTGCGGCAGCAGGGATTCTGACCGCGGCAGGGATAGGAGAGACGGTATACTTTTACAACAGGACCATGAAGCGGGGGAATGCGAAGACGGAGCGGACGACGAAAATGTCCGGTACGGACTGGGAGAAGTATTTTCCGCTGATGGAGGAGAGAAAAGGGTTCGTGATGGAGCAGCCGCACAGCGACGTGTATATGACCGCTTTTGACGGGCTGCGTCTGCATGCAACTTATTTTCCGGCGCTGGAAGAGTACCGGAAGGAGTCGGGGATCAACAAGGCCGTGATCTGTTTTCACGGTTATACAGGCGAAGGTTTAAGCAACCACATGGCGATCGCCGATTATTTCCTCAAACACGGATATGCCATACTGATGCCGGATGCGCGGGCGCACGGTGAGAGCGAGGGGGAGTATATCGGGTTCGGCTGTCTGGACAGGAAAGATGCGAAGGGCTGGATCGACTGGATGATCCGGGAGTGCGGCGAGGATGTGGAGATCATGCTTTTCGGTACTTCGATGGGCGGCGCTACGGTGCTGATGACAAGCGGCCTGGAGCTGCCGGACAACGTGAAGGGGATCGTGTCCGACTGCGGTTTTACCTCTCCCAAAGAAGTATTTACCCATGTGCTGAACAATATGTATCATCTGCCGGCCTTCCCGGCCATTCAGGGGGCGGACCTGATCAACAGAAAACTTGCGGGTTACGGCATGGACGAGTGCAATGCCAAGTATGAGGTGCAGAAGGCGAAGGTGCCGATCCTTTTCATACACGGCTCTGCGGACACCTTTGTGCCCTGCAGCATGTGTCATGAGATCTATGAGAACTGCCGTTCTCCGAAGCGGAAGCTGATCGTCGAGGGGGCAGCCCATGCGGAGAGCTACTACAAGGAAATGGCGCTTTATGAGAAGACGCTGGATGAGTTTGCCGGGGAGATTTTTTAGAAGGCCTGGCGGGATCTGTGCCGTTTCGGCGGCATAAGAGAAAGTATGGAAGGAATTACGATATGAAGACTAGAAAAGGGTATAAGACATATCCGCTGACGGTGGCACAGAAGTTCCATTTTTACTATGCGGATTACTGTCCGGGCAAAGAGATCCTGAATGTGGGCACGAGCCTGACGATAGAGTTTGAACTGAATATTGACGAGCTTCGCAAGGCGATCTACAAGGCGTATGAACGCTGTGAGTCCATGCGTGCACGACTTGTGTATGACAGGAAAGAGGAAGAATGGTATCAGTATATCGTGGAAAAAGAAGACCGCGAGATAGAGTATGTGGATTTCACGGGTAAGACCATGGAGGAAGCGGAGGCGGAGATGACGGCGTGGACGCGGGTGCCTTTTGACCAGGAAGATGCGCCGATGAACAAGGTCGTTATCATCAAGACGCCGGACGGTTTTGAGGGTA
>VSOD01000298.1 GCA_009774655.1 Lachnospiraceae bacterium | reverse complement strand
CGACGCGCCGGCACCGTCACACGGGCATCAGAGACCGGTGAAAGAGATGATCGGGTATCTTTATCATCCGGACAGAAGCAAGAAAGATACGGCGGCGCTGGCAGTGCTGCTGGAGCCGGCGGCGGAAGAGGGAGACAGGGCCGCGCAGGCCATTGAAGCTGCCTGTGTGGAGAGTCTTGCAGAACTTGTTCTGACGGCGGTGGGATGTACGGGCAGTGAAAAAATGCTGGCGCTTGGCGGCAGCGTTCTTTTGAAAAACGAACGTATCCGGAACCGGCTGTGCCGGAAACTGCAGGAGGCGGACGGACAGATCCGTATTGTGGGCACCGTGCAGGATGCCTCGGCAGGGGCGCTGCGGCTTTGGCAGGAGGAGAGAGGAAGCGGGCATGGATCGGGCAAAGAAGGAGGAAAAGAAATTGAAGCAGGATCAGTATCTGGCGGTTGATATCGGCGGAACCGTGGTGAAATACAGTCTTTTCCACGTATCCTTTGAGGAATTGGAACATGGAGAGGAAGCGACCGAGAAAGAACCAAAGCGTTTCCTGGAACAGATTGTCGCCGTAGCAGAGCGCTACAGGGGACGTATTGCGGGCATCGGTATCTGCATGGCAGGATTTATCGATCCTGTCACGGGAGAAAATCAGGATTTCAGTGTGGGGGAGAACTTCCGGGCATGGAATCTGAAGGAAGAGCTGTCTGGGCGGATGGGACTTCCGGTGGTTCTGGAGAATGACAGCAACTGCGCCGCGCTGGGAGAGCTTGCGGCAGGCGCGGGACGGGGACTTTCAAATCTGGCGCTTCTTACGATCGGAACAGGAGTAGGAGGCGCTCTTGTGCTGGACGGCAGACTGATAAGAGGCAGCCATTTTAAAGCGGGGGAGGCCGGACTGGCCCTGCTCGGGAAGGAGGCCGGGGGAACCGGCTATGTGAGCGCGGAGGCAACTTCCGCTCTGGTGCGCAGTGTGTCCGCTGTTGTCGGCAGGCAGATAGACGGACCGTACGTGTTCGGGCATCTTGAGGAACCGGATATCGAGGCGGCCTACAGGAAATGGCTGGAGCCTCTGGCATTGACGACGGGAAATCTGGCAGTGATGTTTGATCCGGAGGCAGTTCTGATCGGAGGCGGTATTTGCAGACAGGCGCGGTTTATCAACGATCTCAGGCAGCGGGTCTATACCCTGTTTCCTCATCTTGGGCAATATACGCGTATAGAGGCATGCAGGACAGGCAATCTGGCGGGACGGATCGGAGTACTTAAACTTCTTTTGGCACAGATTTAAGCCTTCGGAATGTGAAGGTATGGAGGCTGATTGATAAGAACGGGGGTTAATGATGAAGAAAATTAAAATTGTGACGATCGGAGGCGGGTCCAGTTATACGCCGGAACTGGTAGAGGGTTTCCTGAAACGATATCAGACGCTTCCCGTAGGGGAATTATGGCTGGTGGATGTCCCGGAAGGGGAAGGGAAAATGAACATCGTGGCAGCATTGGCCCGCAGAATGGCGGAGCGGGCGGGGGTACCGATGGAGATCCGTACTACACTGGACCGGCGTGAAGCGCTGGCAGGAGCGGATTTTGTCACTACACAGCTTCGGGTAGGGCAGCTTGCCGCGCGGATCAAGGACGAAAGGATTCCTCTGAAATACGGTATTCTGGGACAGGAAACAAACGGAGCCGGAGGCCTGTTCAAAGGGCTTCGTACCATACCGGTCATTATGGATATCTGCAGGGATATGGAAGAATTGTGTCCGGATGCCTGGCTGATCAATTTTACCAATCCGGTGGGGATGGTAACGGAGGCCGTACACAGATATACGAATTTCAGAAAAATAATCGGTCTGTGCAATGTGCCGATCGGTATGCATAAGGCGATTGCGGATAAGCTGGAAAGGCCGATGGAGGAAGTGCAGGTTACTTTTGGCGGACTGAATCATATGGTGTTTGCCACGAAAGTCCTGGTGGACGGGGAAGACGTAACGGCCAGGATTCTGGAGAACTGGGGCAGCCAGAGTGTGATGAATATTACGGGAATCGCATGGAATCCCGAATTTGTAAAGGAATTGGGGATTCTTCCATGCTCTTACCACAGATATTATTATATGACGAAGGAATATCTGGCGGAGGAATTAGAGCAGTACGGGAAGCACGAACTGCGTGCGGAACTGGTGAAGGGGGTGGAGGACGAATTATTCCGGCTTTACCGGGACAGCGACCTGTGTGAGAAACCCGCGCTGCTGGAAAAACGTGGCGGCGCCTACTACAGCGACGCCGCGTGCAGCCTGATCAATTCGCTTTACAATGATCTGGGAGACATACAGACAGTAAATACGGTAAATAACGGTGCAATCGATAATTTCGAGGCGGAAGAGATCGTGGAGGTGAGCTGTTCCATCACGGCCGCCGGGCCAAAGCCTGTCAGGGTTGGGAGCCTGCCTAAGGCTGTAAACGGACTGGTGCAGCAGATTAAGTCTTTTGAGGTGGCAGGCAGCGAAGCGGCAGTGACGGGGGACAGGAGGAAAGCGCTTCTTGCGTTGATGATCAATCCGCTTGTTATGTCGCAGAAGACGGCGGAAACGGTTCTGGAAGAGCTTTTGGAAGCGCATAAAGAGTATCTTCCGCAGTTTTATCAAGAATAGCAGAGGAGGTTTGTTATGGAGATCGTGCGGTTAGAGGAAACTGCTCCAAAATGGCATAGGGCCTGGGAGCTGTATACAGAGGCGGCGGATGAAATGCTCTATGCCGCCATGACGCCGGAGACATTCAGAAACAGGCTGTCCGGCAGCGGGGACGATATTTTTACGGTCAGTCTGCTGGATCGGGAAGGAACGGCTTTTGCCTCGGGATGTCTGGAGAAAAAGTCCGGCAAACGGTTCGTGACCATGGTGATCGTACAGAAGCGGATGCGCAGGCAGGGGCGGGGCAGGGAGATACTGTCGGCGCTGGAACATATACTGGAGGCGGAAGGCGCGCACGGAGAAGAAAAAACGGTCTTTGAACTTTCCTTTTTCAATCCGGTCGCACTGATCTGGGAACTGCCGGGGAAGAAGAAGGTTACGCATCCCAATGCGCCGGGCGTGGATGTGGGCAGCGGGGCGTATTTATTCTTTAAGAACTGCGGTTACCGGGAATTTGCCCTGCAGAACAGTTATTATCTGGATCTTGGCAGTTTTGTATATCCGGATGTTTTTCGGAAGAAACAGAAGAGACTGGAGGAAGAGGGCATCACCTTTCAGGTCTATGACCGCAGGATTCACCGGGGGATGGAGAAGCTGCTGCAGGAATCCGGCAATCCCCTGTGGGAGAAAGAGATTCTGGAAGAGCCGGGTGTAGAAGAAGGCGGCGGTCCTGTCCTTGTCCCCGTGCGGGACGGACGGGTATTGGGGTTTACGGGGCCTCTCCGGATCGAGAAAAGCGGCCGGGGATATTTTGCAGGAATAGCCGTTGCGGAGGATGTACGCGGGAAGGGACTCGGAAAGATTCTGTTTTATGAACTCTGCAAAGGACTGCGGGAGAAAGGCGCGGCATATATGACGCTTTTTACAGGGGAGAACAACCCGGCCAGAAATATTTATGAAGAGGCGGGATTCCGGATCGTCCGGTCCTGGTCGGATATGCGCAGGACAACGTAAACGGGATCGGCAGAAGCCCTGGGACGGAGGAAAAGATGAGTGAGGAGAGAAAAACGATCATGGCCGTAGGGGGCCATGTGGGAGATGCGGAATTAACCTGCGGCGGAGTTATGGCGACATATGCCCTCAGGGGTTACCGGATTGTAACGGTGGCGCTTACGGGCGGTGAGCGGGGGAATCCGGCCCATATGACGGTGCCGGAATATCGGAAGCAGAAAGAAGAGGAAGCGCAGAGATTTGCAGAGATGCTGGGAGGGGAGGCCATCGTATTTCCCTACACGGACGGAGAACTGCCGGATACGGAAGATGTGAGGATGCAGCTGTGCGATCTGATCCGGAGCGGGAAACCGGAAGTGCTTATGACCCACTGGAGACACAGCATGCATAAGGATCATGAGCTGACGCATCGGATCGTGAAGGACGCCCATTTCTACGCGGGACTGCCGGGGCTTGCAAGGGCGGATGCGGCGCATTTTGCCAGAGGACCTTATTATGCGCAGAACTGGGAAGACGCCGAAGGATTCCGGCCGTATGTTTACATTGAAGTGTCGGAGGAAGGATTTGATCTGTGGCAGAGGGCGATCAGGGAACATTGGTTTGCGGTAAATTCTCCCGGTTTTGCTTATATGGAATATTACAGTCATCTGATGAGATGCAATGGGTGCCTGGCAAGAACCACTTACGCGGAAGCTTTTGCATTGGACGAGGAAGCCAGGAAGCTGATCCGGAAGGAATTCTAGATGGAAGCTGCCGTGAGTTGTTGTTTTGGAGGGGGCGGATATGGTTTGTAATGGAATCGACAGAATTGCGCAGTATGACAGAGTTTTTCGGGGAAAACGCCTGGGGCTGATCACTTCTATATCGGGGGTTGACCAGAAAATGCGTTCCACGATCGACTTGCTGTCAGATAAATATACATTGTCAGCACTCTATTCTCCGGAGCACGGAGTGAGAGGAAATGTGGCGGCGGGCGGTGTGGTAGATACCTGTGAGGATCCTTATACCGGTATTATGGTGTACAGCCTTTACCGGAAGGATTCCAAACGTTTTACGGAGGAGATGCTGGAAGGAATCGATGCCCTGGTCTATGATATTCAGGATGTGGGCACGCGGTACTATACGTTTATCTCCACGATGTATTATGCCTGTCAGGAATGCGAACGAAGGCAGATGGAGTTGATTATTCTGGACAGAATAAATCCGCTGGGAGGTCTGGTGGAAGGAAATATTCTGCAGAAAGGCTATGAGAGTTTTGTCGGAGCATATCCGCTGTGCATGCGGTATGGTCTTACCGTGGGAGAACTGGCGGGCATGATCTGCGGGGAGCAGAGGTATTCTTTTCCTCTTACGGTTGTACCCGTTGCAGGATGGAACAGAAGTATGCTCTTTCCGGAGACCGGAAATGTATGGGTCATGCCAAGTATGGGGCTGCCCAGATTTGAAACGGCTCTGCTGTATCCGGGAACCTGCCTGTTTGAGGGCACCAATCTCTCGGAGGGGCGGGGGACGTCGGCGCCCTTTGAAATAATCGGGGCGCCTTATGTGGAGGCGTACCGGTTCGCAAAGTATATGAATGAGAGAAGGCTTCCGGGCGTATTGTTTTCGCCTGTCTACTTTACGCCTTCCGCGTCCGTATATGCAGGCGAGGCCTGTGAGGGCATTCATATCCATGTGACGGATTTTCGTGCATACGAGTCGTGCAGGACAGGGCTGGAGCTTATGTTTGGGTTCAGGGAGCTTTATCCGGACCAGTTTTCTTTTCTGCCGCCGCTTAAGGAGGGAAGCAGGCGGATGGCGGAACTTCTGTTCGGAAATGACGGAATTG
>VSOD01000297.1 GCA_009774655.1 Lachnospiraceae bacterium | reverse complement strand
TCACAACAAAGAAGACTTTGAGGGGGTTTGTTATGAAGTGTATGAAATGAGTCAGGGCACATTGAAAAAAACGGCAGGTTAGTTCTTCAAGCTCCCCGGTCTTTAGTTCGCTGTCATCCCTTCACAGGGATTTCAATCTGTACAATGTAGTCTTCGATCCGGTCAACGACATTCTCATTGATGCCCGTCTCGTAGGAAAATTCGTGGAGTGTCAGGCCGTGTGCTCCGGCAAAAGCAAAAATTTCTTCATACCGCCCGGGAAGTCTGTCAAAGGATCCTTTGTGGAAGGCCTTCAGATAGCGCCCGCCGGGAGCCGTGTGAAGATCCGGCTGGCAGGGCAGGAAAGGAATCTCGATAAAGAGTCTGGAATACTCGTCATATTTGCCGGCAAGCAGGCTGGAGACGGCGATCATGGAGCCATAGGAGGCATCATGGAGTCGTCCCAGCCTGTATTTTTCTGTTTCGGCGGTGATCAGTTCCACTTCCTCCTCGAAGGAGGTTTCCCGGTCGATGGGGACCGTGACCAGACAGCGCGCTTTCCGCTCTATGATGCTGATCTCGGACAGATCCATCGTCAGCAGGGTGGACATGTTCCGGTGGTGGGAGTACAGGGTGGAGCGGACTGCCTGCAGGTGGGTAATGCGCAGGTCAAGCTCCGCGATCTTGTCTTCCAGCAGGCTTTTTAAACTGCCGGCAGAGCGGTTTTGCATGAAATCCTGTATCTCCTGAATGGAAACGTCCAGTTCCCGGAGCAGCAGGATCGTCTCCAGAATGGGACTTTGATGGTAGTTATAGCAGCGGTATCCGTTTTCGGGATTGACGGCGGCGGGCTTGAACAGACCGATCTCATCGTACCACATCAGTGTTTTTTTATTGATTCCGTGCATGGCGGCGAACTGGCCTATGGTGAGCAGCCTGCTTTTTTTGTCCATAATGATCTGCCTCCTTCTTTGTTTTTCGTGTAAAAAATTTTCCATGTGATTTTTTGTAAGATTGTCTTGACCGTACAGTTACTGTACGGTCTATGATACCTGATACAGGAAGAAAATACAAGATGATCGGAGGATAAACATATGGAAAACAAAAATGTATATGAAAAACCTGTAACGCTGAAAAATATTTTGAAATTTGCCGTGCCGACCATTGCCATGACGGTATTCATGTCTTTTTATACGATGGTAGACGGCCTGTTTGTATCGAATCTGATCGGTACGGATGCGCTTTCGGCCATCAATCTGACGGCTCCTGTCATCCAGCTTGTGACGGCAGTCTCTACCATGCTCGCCACCGGAGGGAGCGCGGTGATCATGAAAAAGATGGGAGAGCAGAAAACAGAGGAGGCAAAGCAGGATTTTACTTTTCTGATCCTGGTAAATGCAGTGGTGGGTATTGTTATGTGCGGGGCCGGATATGTGGCGATGGAGCATATTTTCGCCGGTGTGAATCTTTCGGCGGCCGTAGAGGGATACTGTGTGGAATATTTGAGCCGCTATCTGGTGTTCACCGTGCCGATCCTGCTGATGAACAACTTTACGCTCTATATGATCGCCAGCGAGAAGGCGACGCTGTCCTTAATCTGTTCCGTGACAGGCGGCGTCCTCAATATGGTACTCGACTACGTGTTTATCGCAGGGTTTTCCATGGGGATCAGCGGTGCGGCGGTGGCAACCGGGCTGGGATATTCGGTGACGGCGGTTGCCGGTCTGTTTGTTTTCAGCCGCAAAAAGAGTCTGCTGCATTTTACGAAACCGGTATGCCGCTTCAAGGTTCTCGCCGGTGCGGCCACAAACGGATGCTCGGAGATGGCTACCGCGCTTGTCACCGGAATCATCACGATGATGTTTAACTGGACGATGCTTCACTATGTCGGGGAGGACGGGGTTGCGGCCGTTACCATCATCATGTATGTGCTGATGTTTGCCAGCTCCCTTTATACGGGGTATTCATACGGTGTGGCGCCCATGCTGAGTTATTACTACGGGGAACAAAATCACCAAAAACTGAAAAAGCTGGTTGCCACGAGTCTGAAAGTGATCGCATGTATCTGTCTGATCACGGTTGCCGCCTCTTTTATGTTGACAAGACCGCTGGTATCGGTATTTGCCCGGCCGGATAATCCGGTGTACGAACTGGCGGTAACGGGGAACAGGATCTGTACGGTGGCGCTTTTCTTTATCGGATTTAATATTTTTGCCAGCGGGATGTTTACCGCATTGTCAAACGGGATCGTTTCGGCTGTGCTGGCATTTTCCAGATCGTTTGTTTTTATGCTGATCACCATGATCGTGCTGCCGCTGCTTCTTGGCGTGAACGGTATCTGGCTGGCGACTCCGGCGGCGGAGCTGATGGCGCTTATGCTGTCCGCGTTCATGTTCCTGAAATATAAAAAGCGGTATGGATATTAAACAAAGGCAAAATCGTATGTCACGCATATAATTTATTATACCCTCCGGCAGGCACGATATGGAGTGCTTCGGAGCGGTGAGAAGACAGGATACAAATAACAGCGATCGATACCGGAATGAGGTTGTTTCAATGAATAACTTTAATTGCATGTTTAATCCGCCGAATCTGTTCGGGATGAGGAGAAATTACAACAGAAATTATGATCAGAACACGGCGCGGCCTCCGCACGATCGTGGGTCCGGTTATTGCGAATCCGGTTGTTATGAATCCGGAGAGATGGGGCCGGCAGAGGAAGCGGATCTGACAGGCTGTCCGGAGGAATGCAGAGAATGTGACCGGCAGCAGGTGAGAGAGGGATGTGACCGGCAGCGGATAAGAGCGGGATGTGACCGGTCCGGTCACTGCGCCGGATGCGGAGAACCCGGCCCGCAGGGCCCAAGAGGTGAACGGGGGCCCCAGGGATATCCCGGGGAACCGGGAGAGCCGGGGCCACAGGGACCGCGAGGAGCAGCCGGCCCGCCCGGTTGTCCGGGGGACCGCGGTGAGACGGGACCGCAGGGGGTCACAAGGCCGCAGGGCCCGCAGGGCGAACCAGGGCCCCAAGGGCCGAGAGGGGAGCCCGGGGCGCGCGGTCCGGCAGGTCCTCCCGGTCATCCGCAAAACAGTATAGTTGCCTCTTTTTCAGGAGAGGGACTTATCCTGCCGGAGAAGATCAGACTTCCGCTTAAAATGGATATAGCAGATATGACCGGCAGCATCTTCCTTTGCGATGATGATTCCGTGCTGCTGAATCCCGGCTGCTATGCTGTTTACTATTATACTGCAGCAGAGACCAGGCGGCATGGCTTTATGAAACTTACGCCGGTCATTAACGACTGTGCGCAGACGGTATACAGTGCATATGCCGAGGCGGAAAAAAGAAATAAAATGTCCGTGCTGTCAAGATATTTTATTGTTGAATTACCATGCGAGTCCACATTGTTCTTCGTATGGGATTCTTCGGCAGGGGAAGTGCAGGTCGATATGAATCTGATCATAGAAAAACTTGGCAGACAATGAACCGGAGGAGAGGGAGACTAATATGCCGACAATAAGTCTTTGCATGATCGTTAAGAATGAAGAAATGCACATTGCGCGCTGTCTTGAGAGTATAACAGAACTTGTGGATGAAATAATTGTTGTCGATACCGGCTCCGTAGACAGGACGGTGGACATTGTATCCAACTATACTTCCAAAATCTATTCGTATCCATGGAAAGATGATTTTTCTGACGCCAGGAATTTTTCGTTTTCCAGAGCATCCATGGAGTACTGTATGTGGATGGATGCGGACGACATTCTGGAAGAAAAGGAAAAGGATAAGTTTTTGCAGTTAAAGCAGACTTTGTCATCGGATATAGATTTTGTGATGATGAAATATCATACTTCTTTTGATGAAGCCGGGAAACCATCTTTTTCTTATTTCCGGGAAAGATGGATCAGAAACTGTCCTCAATACCGCTGGGTCGGTGCGGTGCATGAAGTGATCCCTCCGGCGGGCAATGTTGTGTATTCCGATATTGCGGTCAGCCATAAAAAAATAAATGCCGGCGACCCGGACCGTAATCTGAATATCTATCGGAAGCTGCTTGCAGAGGGAAAAACTCTGGATCCGCGGCAGCAGTATTACTTTGGCCGGGAGCTGTATTATCATAAGCAATACGAAGAGGCTGTTTCAGTGCTGGAACGATTTCTGCTCTCGGAGGAAGGATGGATCGAGAATAAGATAGAAGCATGTTCGATCTGTGCCGATTGTTACCGCGGTCTGGGACGTGAGCGGTCTGCGCTGGATACGCTGCTTCGCAGCATGAGTTTTGACCAGCCGAGAGCGGAATTGTGCTGCGGGATCGGGAAATATTTTTTGGAGCATGGGGATTACTCTACGGCGGCCTATTGGTATGAAACTGCGTTGAACCGACCGAGGAATGAGCAGGCAAACGGGTTTGTTCTTCCTGATTGTTATGATTATATACCTCTTTTACAGCTGTGTGTCTGCTTTGATAAAATGGGCGATTTAAAAAGGGCAAAAGAATACAATGAAAGGGCAGGGGCCCTTAAGCCCTACTCTAAAGCATATCTTTATAATAAACAGTATTTTGACAGCCGGCAGATTTCTTAGAGCGTGTTTTCGACACGCTCTATTGTTTTGTTACAATATGTAACAGAAATTTCGGGTAAGCATAAATTATTTGTAGAAAAAGATACTTAAATGTATTTTTTTAATTCATTGAGTAGAAAGGATACGGATTTTATGGATAATAAGAATTCATGCAACAATTCATGTAACAGTTCCGGGAACAACTCATGTAACAGCTCTGGTAACGGTTCATGCAACAATTCGTGTAACAATTATCAAATGCATTGTCAGCATCATTGTTGTGCACCCTGCTGTGAGCGTGGTCCTGCCGGGCCGAAGGGCGATCAGGGAGTGATGGGCCCCCAGGGAATCAAAGGAGATACCGGCTGTCCTGGGCCGAAGGGTGACAGAGGTGAGCCGGGGCCTATGGGGCCGCAGGGTATTCCCGGGACTCCCGGAGCGAGAGGACCCAGAGGAAATACAGGTCCGGTAGGACCTACCGGAAACACGGGACCGAGAGGGTATGCCGGTCCAAGAGGGTATGCCGGTCCGCAGGGTATTCAGGGCATTCAGGGTGTTCGTGGTGACATTGGCCCGAAAGGGGATCCGGGATGTGAAGGCCCCAGAGGAGATGCCGGGCCGCAGGGGCCGGCAGGACCGACGGGCCCGACAGGACCTGTGGGGCCGCAGGGAGATGTGGGACCGCAGGGACCCAGGGGAATTCCCGGCCCGACGGGCGCGACAGGCCCAACGGGTGCCATGGGGCCCTAGGGTGTAACAGGTCCGCAGGGTGTTCAGGGTGTGACGGGCCCGATCGGACCGCAGGGGCCGAAGGGGTGTCCAGGTGATGATGGCCCGATGGGCGCAACCGGGCCGACGGGAGCAACGGGGGCGAACGGTGTGACGGGCGCGACAGGGCCGACAGGGGCGACGGGAGCAGCAGGTGCAACAGGAGCACCACGAGAGACGGGATCGACAGGTGCCACAGG
>VSOD01000296.1 GCA_009774655.1 Lachnospiraceae bacterium | reverse complement strand
GCATGAAGGCCGCCGCGATCTCCACCGCACTGTGCTCTCCAAGTGCGATCTCTTCCATAATATATTCCGTTGCCCGGCTGATGTCCTTCTGCTCCGCCACATGAACCGCTTCCTTTAAGATCTTGGACGCCTTCCTGGCCGTGATATCCGCTGCCCCCGGAATCTTCCGCTCTCTGATCTTCGTATGACAGACACGTTCGATATCCCGTATCTTATACGCCTCTCTTCCCACCACCAGCGTGAAGGAACGCCCGGTCTTGCCGGCGCGTCCGGTCCTGCCGATCCGGTGCACATAATATTCGATATCCTCCGGCACGTCATAGTTGTAAACGGCTTCCACGTCGTTGACGTCGATGCCTCTGGCCGCCACGTCCGTGGCGATCAGGATCCCGGCCCGGCCGCTCCGAAACAGATTCATCACCGTATCACGCTGATGCTGTGACAGGTCTCCGTGCAGCCCTTCCGCCTCATAACCTCTCTCTTTCAGATGCTCCGTCAGCTCGTCCACCATGCGCTTCGTATTGCAGAAGATCAAAGCCCGCTTCGGATCATAATAGTCGATCAGGCGGCACAGCACCTCCTCCTTATCCTGCCTGCGCACCTGATAATAGGCCTGCTTGATCAGCGGGATGGTCACTTCCTTCGGCGTCATCTTCACATAGACGGCATCCTTCTGGTAAGTCCTTGTCAGTTCCAGGATCGGCCCCGGCATAGTGGCGGAGAAAAGGCCCGTCTGCCGCTCTTCGGGCATCTGGTTCAGGATCGTCTCGATGTCCTCACGGAAACCCATATTAAGCATCTCATCGGCCTCGTCCAGCACTACCGTGCGCACGTCCTCCATCTTCAGCGTATGCCTGCGCATATGATCCAGCACCCGGCCCGGCGTGCCGACGATGATCTGCGCGCCGCCTTTCAGGTTCCGGATCTGTCTGACGATGTCCTGCCCGCCGTAGATCGGAAGCACCTTGATTCCATGCATATATTTGGAAAACTTCCGCAGCTCCTCCGCAGCCTGCATGGCCAGCTCCCTGGTAGGGCATAAGATCACCGCCTGCAGGTTCCGGTTATCCGGATCGATCTTCTGCAGGATGGGGATGCCGAAAGCCGCCGTCTTACCCGTTCCGGTCTGCGCCTGCCCGATCATATCCTTTCCCGTCATAAAAAGAGGGATGGCCTGCTCCTGAATTGGCGTCATCTCCTCAAATCCCAGCTCTCTGACCGCACGCAGGATCCTCTCGTCGATCTGCGCGTCCTCGTACCGCATGCGAGTCTCTTCCGACCGTACCGCCCCGGCGCCTTCGTCTCCGCTTTCCGCCTGCCTGCTCTCTTCCTGTCCAATATAGTCCGGCATCTGTTTACCGTACAGCTTGTCGTACCGCTCCTGTGTCATGATCTCCTTTTTCAAAAACTCGTCAAATCCTTCTCTTTTTCTCTTCTTACCGCTCATGCTCTCTCCATTTCTTCTTTAATAAAATTAAACTGCAGCCGTTCTTCCCGGCCCGCTCCCTGCAATGGCCGCGGACACTGCACCTGACACAATAATTGCTGCCAGACCCGAAATTCCTGTCAGGTCTGGCAGCACATACTTACCCAATCCTACGATTCTGTTATTCTGTTCAGGCCAGATATATCCTGCGCAGCCTGCTCACTGCCCTGTCCGCGATCAGACATTCGCCATGCTCCTCCAGATACTGCATACGCTCCTCGGATACCGCGATCAGATTGGCGAACTCCACTCCCTGAGCGCTGATCTTATTGAATGTCTTATAGGACAGCCTGTTCTTCTCCAGCACCAGATAGTAGACGTCACCCTCTTTGTAAAGATGACTCTTCACCGAAAGGGTATTCGGGATGGACGCCGTGTACTGCATGACCTGATAAAGTGATGCGAACACGAACATTCTCCTGTTCTCATCAAATACGCTCTCCTGCTCTCTGGCCGCCTCCTGTTCCTGTCTGCTGACTTCATCGCTGACACCCTGCAGCACATCCTTTAAGTGTTGAAGAATATCCTTAAATCCCATCGGACTTTCATCTGTAAAAGTAACCACCAGCCCCTTATCCTTCAGCGGCGTGATCTGCATGGCAATGTTCTCTCCGTTGATCTGGTATCCGATCTCGTCATGGGCCCGCTCGATAATATCGCGCAAAAACCCCTCCCCTTTCTCATTTCTCTCAAAAATATCCGCCAGTGTCAGACCATATTCCAGCATATCCTCCGCCGTAATAATACACTGTACTGTTGCATCATTGATCTTCTTATATTTCATATGACTTGTTATCCTCTGTTTTCTGCCTGCCTCATACTGCAATTCCGGCGAAAATACCGGAACCGACCGCTGCAGGTCTTTCCGTTATCTTCAGGTGCAGTATTATTCTACCACAAAAATACGCAATAAGAAAGAATCTTATCGCGTATTATTTTAAACTTCGCCATTTTCGTTACTTTTCCTATATTATTTATTTTTCCACCCGAAAAGCAGTCATATTTACCCAACTCTTCCGATCTGCTTCTCCTCCAGCAGCCTGCGGCACGTCTCCCCGTCGAGACCGGCAAGCTCGATCGTGCCGGTATCGTACCGGTCCGCCACGTACAGCTGCCATTTCTCCTCCGTGGAACTGTTGACCGTGATCATGGCATATACAAACCGCCGCGGCAGGCCGTTGTCCTCCTCCAGTATCTGCACCTTTACCGGGAAGGATGCGGGCAGCGCGACCAGCAGCCACAGCGCATATCTGAGCCTCATGCTGACCCTGCCCTTCGTCAGCAGACGCAGACACAGAATCACGATCATCAGAACCGTAGCACTCACCAAAATCTCAATCATAGCTTCCTTATCCCCCCTGACGCCTGTTCTCTTCCTCGGCTTTCCTCAAAATCTCGTACATCTCCGATATCTCTTCACCGGACAGCGCCTTCTTCTCCACCATCGTATTGAGCATCAGCCCCATTCTGCCCTCAAAAACTTTCTCCAGGAATTCTTCCGTCTCCTGCAGGATGGCCTTATCCCGTCCGATATCCGGGTAGTAAAGCCTGGCTTTTCCGCCCTCCTCATAGTGGATCGCCTTCTTATCCTCCATCCGCCGAAGAAACGTCATCACCGTATGTTTGCTCCAGCCCGTGCTTTCCCGGAAATGATTGGTGATCTGCATCATTGTCTTCGGTGCTTCCTCCCACAGCAGACACATCACCTTCCACTCCGCTTCCGATAATCTGACCACAGCTGTCTTTGATTGCTGCATATTCGTTCTGTTCATAACATCCTCCGTTCCAAAAAGGTTGACATATGACTACCTAAAATATAACAGTTTGGTAGTCATATATCAACCTTTTTGGGATTGAAATTTTCAGATTATTTATTTATTTTTATAGAAATTAATAATTTTTACTGTTTTATATTTTTATTTTTTCTGTTAAAATAGTGTTAAGAAAACAAAATGCCTGACGATATATATATTACAAAGGAAGCGTGTTTAGATAGAAGAGGAGGGATTACCGCAAACTATGCATTGGAAAAATCTTATAGAATCGAAGCGGTCAGGGCGATCACCCCGTTAAAGAGAGTTTCCTCTGAAAACCAAAATCGCCAGTCCGGACAGAACCCGTCCAAACCTTTTGAGACGATTCTTTTCTCCAAAGTTCTGGATGAGGCTTGTGAACAGGAGCGGGCGAAAACAATTCACGTCCGTACCAACGGCTACACGAAAGACGCCCTTCCCTGTCACATCTTGATAAATATGCGGGAATATGCTTAAAAGCACAACAGTACGAAGGAAAGCCGGTGCACCCTCAGTGCACCGGCTTTCCTGTTTTTCTCTACACTGCCGCGGGCTGTACGTCCGTATGGCAGCAACTCTTTCTGATTACTGCAACTGCTTCGCAAGGCTGAAGATCTCTTCCAGAATCTCTTTACATGCCTGCATGTTCTGTACTGTCGTCTCCGAATTCTTAAGACCCTCCATACTCGATGCCGCCACTTCCTCGCTGGCTGCGGACAACTGGGAGATATCATCCGAGATCGCATTCGTGCTGTCCAAAATGCTGGCGATCGTCACTTCGCTGTTCTGAACATGCTGTGTCAGGATCTGCACTTCCTCGTCCATCTTCTCGAACTTCTCTTCCGTAGCCTGGATCAGTTCATTCTGTCTGGCAACGGATTCCGCCGCACTGTTCACGCTCTCGGTCACGCTCTTCGTATCGTGGATCAGCTCGTTGATGATATTGGTGATATGGTTGGACGCTTCCTGTGTCTGCTCGGAAAGCTGACGGATCTCCTCTGCCACCACCGCAAATCCTCTGCCGGCCTCTCCTGCGCGCGCCGCCTCGATGGATGCATTCAGCGCCAGCAGGTTCGTCTGGCTGGAGATCGTCATGATCGCACCGATGAAGTTCTTCACTTCTTCCACCTTCACGCTCAGCTGATTGCTCACTTCCACGGTCGCGCCGCTGGCCGCTTCCACGTTCATCGCCTGCTTCCGGAGATTCGAGATAACCTCCGATCCTTGTGCGACCATATCGCCTGCCCTGCCGGAAGCCGCGATCATCGCCTGCATACTTGCTTCTGCCGCGTCCGTATTGCTGCGGATATCCACGCACATATCCGCCTGCCTCTGGATGGACTGCGCCGTGGCATCGGTACTCTCCGCGATATTGCTCATGGCAAAATTGCTCGTATCCACACTGCTCTGCAGATCGCTTAACCTGTTCATGGCACCGTCAAAGTTCTCGATGATGCTGCCCGCCACCTTCAGCATCTTCTTCTGCGCTTCTTCCTGTTTGGTCGCTCCTTCTGCGACAGCCGCTATATTCTCTTCATTAAATGTTGTCAGCAGTCTGCAGATCGCGGTAGACGAAACCGATACCAGCAAAATAGTCAGCAGAGCCGCTACCGAATCCTCCAGGTGAGTCTTATCCAACAAAAAGATTCTTGTGAAATTGATCACCACGATCAGAATATTGCCGCAGACCATCAACCTGTTGTTATAATATGCCATAACACCGAACAGTACCGGGAAAGCATAGGCATACGTACCCACACTCGATCCGAACAGTACTACCACCACATACGCGATCGAAGCGCAGATAATCATACCCAACGCCCCCTTCTTCTGATCCTTCCACAAAACATAGGAAACGACCGCACCGACCAGCATCAATACCGGCACCCCGACCCTCAGATACGTACCCAGATCCGCATCCAGCGTAAAAGTCCTTGCTCCCATTACCATAACGAAATACACCAGAATGACGACAATAAGCGCGAGCACCGTTCTGTTCGATCTCCTGTATTGTGACTCTGTCATAAATGTTACCTCCTTACCCTGACACCTTTAATATGTATTTCACTGCGCGAAAATTTCTTCTCACACTTCTTTATTGTACAATAACTCTGCTTAAAAACGCAAGCCATATTCTCTTCAATTTTCTCATCCGAAAAGACGTTACCGCCCGCAGCCGATTAGCCGTAAACTGTAAAAACAGGCGTTAAGAAAACTTCCACGGCATACGAT
>VSOD01000295.1 GCA_009774655.1 Lachnospiraceae bacterium | reverse complement strand
GCCAGGGTGACTTGTTGGAAACCACCTTCAGATATACCATCTTGGAGATATGTCGGTTTACTGTATTAAAAGTCAGAGTCGGCGAATCCGCTTTCTGCCCTCTGATCTCACCGTAAGGCACCAGTCCCAGCTTGATGAGCGCCTGGAACCCGTTACAAATGCCCAGCGCCAAACCGTCCCGTTCCTGCAGCAGACGCATGACAGCTTCTTTCATCTTTTCATTCTGGAAGGCAGTGGCAAAGAACTTGGCCGAACCATCCGGCTCATCACCCGCCGAGAAACCACCCGGGAACATAATGATCTGTGCCTGCGCAATGGCTTTCTCAAACACATCCACACTCTCCCGGATATCCTCTGCCGTCAGGTTCTTAAACACCCTGGTGATCACGTCAGCACCCGCCCGCTCAAAAGCCGCCGCGCTGTCATACTCACAGTTGGTGCCCGGAAATACCGGGATAAATACGGTCGGTCTTGCAACTTTATGTTTACATACATAGATATCCTTCGCTTCATACAGATCGGAAGCCACGCCGCTCTTATCCTTGCCGGCCGTATACGGGAATACCTTATCCAGCTTCCCGGTCCACGCCTCCAGCGCCTCCTCCATGGTGATCTGTACACCAGCGTATTGGAATACGGGTTCTTCCGTGACCGTTCCGACCACCGCGAAATCGAATCCCGCATCTTGCTGTGCCTTCGCAGTTTCTGCCGTCCGGCCTGCCGCTTCTGCTACGGATCCCGTATCCGCTTTCACCGCAGACGCCATTGCAGACAACTCTTCCACAGCCGCCGCAGGCATCTCCGCCAGAATCTCACCAAGACCGTTGTCAAAAAGTGACTCCGCTGCAAGGCTGCTTTCCACCGTCACGCCCAACTTATTACCGAAAGCCATCTTTGCAAGTGCCGCCGCCACGCCTTTTCCATCCAGCGCATAAGCCGCCGTGATCTTCTTCTCTGCCATCAGCTTAAGGACACTGTCATAAACCCGCATCACATTTTCATAGACCGGCAGGTCATACTGATCTTTCCTGATAAAGAAACGCACCAGTTTATCACCGGCCTTCTTCAATTCCGGCGTCACAATATCTTTCTGTCTGCCGATATCCACCGCAAAGGAAACAAGCGTGGGCGGCACATCAATATCATTGAACGTGCCGGACATGGAATCCTTACCGCCAATGGAAGGCAGTCCATACCCCATCTGTGCATCATAAGCACCCAGAAGCGCTGCAAAAGGCTGGCTCCAACGACCGGGTTCCTCACTCATCCGCCGGAAATACTCCTGGAAAGTAAAGCGGATCTTCTTATAATCCCCGCCGTTTGCCACAATCTTTGCCATGGATTCCGTCACCGCATAGATTGCACCGTGATACGGACTCCAGCTGGACAGACAGGGATCAAAACCGTAACTCATCATCGTCACGGTATCGGTCTTCCCTTTTAAAACAGGCAGCTTGGCAACCATCGCCTGGGTCTCCGTCAACTGGTACTTACCGCCGTAAGGCATATAAACACTGCCGGCGCCGATGGATGCGTCGAACATCTCCACCAGTCCCTTCTGGGAACAGACATTCAAATCGCCGAGTAAGGATAACCACGCCTTCTTCACATCGCCCTCTGCAACAGCCTGTGCCACCGCCGGCACAGCGATCTTACGCAGGTAATTTTCCTTCTCCTTTGGCATATCCACACTGACGGCCGTCTCCTGATGTGCCCCGTTGGTATCCAGAAAAGCGCGTGCGATATTCACGATCTCTCTGCCGCGCCACTTAAGCACCAGCCGCGGCTCCTTCGTCACCACCGCAACTTCCACAGCCTCCAGATTCTCCTCCGCAGCATAGCTCAGGAAGGTCTCCACATCCTTCGGCGCAACCACCACCGCCATACGCTCCTGAGATTCGGAGATGGCCAGTTCCGTGCCGTCCAGACCCGCATATTTCTTCGGCACCTTATCCAGATCCACCACCAGACCGTCCGCCAGCTCCCCGATAGCCACAGACACACCGCCGGCGCCGAAATCGTTACACTTCTTGATCAGCCTGCTCACTTCCTCCCGGCGGAACAATCTTTGGATCTTACGCTCCGTGGGCGCATTTCCCTTCTGCACTTCGGCGCCGCAGGTCTCGATGGAGCTTTCCGTATGTACCTTGGAAGATCCCGTGGCTCCGCCGCAGCCGTCACGTCCCGTCCTGCCGCCTAGGAGAATGATCACATCATCCGGATCGGAAGTCTCACGGATCACGTTCTTCCGCGGCGCAGCTCCCATGACCGCACCGATCTCCATCCTTTTCGCCACATAATCGGGATGGTAGATCTCCTTCACCAGTCCCGTCGCCAGACCGATCTGATTCCCGTAGGACGAATATCCGCTGGCAGCGCCGCGCACCAGTTTCTTCTGGGACAATTTGCCCTTCAGCGTATCCGCCACCGGCACCGTAGGGTCAGCCGCCCCCGTAACCCGCATGGCCTGATACACATAACCGCGTCCGGAAAGCGGATCGCGGATCGCTCCGCCCAGACAGGTGGCCGCTCCGCCGAAAGGCTCAATCTCCGTAGGATGGTTATGGGTCTCATTCTTAAAGAACACAAGCCACTCCTCGGTCACCGGCCCCTCGCCGTAATCCATCTCCACCGGCACCACCACCGAGCAGGCATTGATCTCGTCAGACTGCTCCATATCCTCCAGTTTGCCGTCTTTCTTCAACTTGCGCATAGCCATCAGCGCCAGATCCATCAGACAGACGAACTTGTCCTGTCTGTCTCCGAAGATCTCCTGTCTGACAGCCAGATAGTCCTCATAAGTCTTCCGGATCGGCTCCGCGTAATATCCTTCCCCGAACGTAACCTCTTTTAATTCTGTAGAAAAAGTCGTATGCCGGCAGTGATCCGACCAGTAAGTGTCCAGCACGCGTATCTCCGTCATCGTTGGATCCCGATGCTCCTCTGCCTGAAAGTAACGCTGTATATGCTGAAAATCCTTAAAGGTCATGGCCAGCCCCAGGGACCCATACAACTCTCTCAGTTCCGCCTCCGCCATGTCCTTAAATCCCGCAAATACCGATACATCCGCCGGCTCCTCGTAGTCCGTCACCAACGTATCCGGTTTTACCATATCCGTCTGCCTGGAATCCACCGGATTGATGCAGTAAGCCTTGATCCGCTCAAACTCCTCGTCGGATATAACACCCGTAATCAAATAAGTAACAGCCGTTTTGATAATCGGTTCTTCATCCTCTTTCAAAAACTTCACACACTGTACCGCGGAATCTGCCCGCTGGTCAAACTGCCCCGGCAGATACTCCACGCTGAACACCCTGCCGTCCTCCGGGATCTCGATCGTCTCTTCATACAAAATATCCACAGGCGGCTCCGAGAAAACCGTCCTACATGCCTTCCCATAAACCTCCTCCGAAAGGTTCTCCACATCATAGCGGATAAACACGCGGACATCCTGCACCCCGCCGATTCCAAGATAGCTTCCGATTTCCTCCTTCAGTTCCCTCGCCTTAACCGCAAAAGGCTCCTTCTTCTCCACATAAACCCGCTTCACGTTTCCCATGCTGCTTTTCTCCTTTAATATTGTTCTGCCCCTGTACCTGCTGCCATGGCATATCCCGTTGTGCTGCCGCTCCATTCCTTTCCGCCGCGCTTTGTCACACCCGCACCCTGTCCCGCCTTCACTGCAAATATTACATGCTTTGATCCCTGAACAGCCCATAACACAAATGCCAAAATACGGATGGATTCCCTGAATGCCTTTGGAATGAAACCCCATGTCTTTTTTATTATGCCAAACATTGGGCCATATTTCAATCTGTGATTTCTGTCTGGGAGACGGCGTCCCCCGTATATCAAGCTTCCTCTGACCATCGCAGGCCACATGAAACCGCTACAAATGAAACTCCCGGAAGAGTTCTTTCTGATACGCCGGATCAAAAGCGGCCCGCTTTAAATCCTCCACACGGTTCTGCTCGATCAGGATCCTGGCCAGATGGTTAGACCGCTCCACCCCAAGCTCTAATCCGTGTTCTATCCCCTCTTCCATGCCTTCCTTTCGAATGGTTCTCTCATACTTGTCCACATCAAACTCTTCCAGCAACATTCCCAACACCTCCGCCCGATAATTTCGCAATGTCTCATACAATATCCCATGTTCCATGCAATACTGTATCGCCTGTTCCAGCGCTTCCTTTACTGCCAGACCGTCTGCCATATACTGCCTGGACACCTCCACGAATTGTGCATACTCCTCCAGCACATGGCACCTGTCCATCAATTCACAGTTATGCCCGTAATTGATGTTCAACATCCGCACCTTCAATTCCACATCTGCTTCTCTGTCCCTGTTGATAAAGGCGTCCGACAACCTTAAGATTTCCTCTTCCGGCTCATGCTTCTCACCGTTATAAAAGACAACGCACTGCGGCGCCGGCAGCGGGATCTGCCTTGTCCCGTACAGGCTGCTCTCCGCCTGCTCGATCAGTTTCTGGTACTCCTCCGCCAGATAGATCAAAAACCTTACCGGCATATTGGAATTACAAGTGCTCTGATGCTCATACAGATTTAACGTCCCCGCCAGAATAAAAGCCAGATCATTTTTCATGACCACATAGACCGCGCTCTCGATGGTCACAACCTGCAGGGCGGACGCATCCCGGTAATCCGTACCGTTCAGGGCGTTATATAGCTGCAATAACGCCTCCCTGTCCTTGTCAAACAGGAAGCGGAACAGTCTGTCCTTTGCACTGTGTCGCACCTTCCGACAACCGGTCCATTTGACATATCTGCCGGCAAACCGCCTGATGCCGGCCGCCCCGCGTATCAGTACACCTTCCCTGCTCCCGCGCCTTTCAAGTACATCCTCTTTGCCAAAACCTTTTCTTTCCTTTGATTTTAATGAATTCTGTGCTGTCTGTTTCTTTTGCGCCTTCTGCATTCTCTTCATCCTTTCTCCTTTTGTATTCGGCAGGAGACCTGATCAGGATTCCGCATGCAACAGCACCTGCGCCTTTCCCTGTTCCGCGCGCTTCCCCAAGTGTCTGCACACTCTTCTGTCCCTGCCCTGTTCAATTATCATTAGAAAAATCTGACAGAAACTGTCCGAATGTGCGAAAAGCACACTGTTTAGAATTTCTCCGATGTACTTGTATGGTTTTATCATACGTGATAAATGTTTATTTGTCAATTACTTCTTGCAATTATATTCAACAACCACAAGCCGGGGCTCCTGCGGCGAAGCAAAGATGCTCTCATAATCTACGGCAGCGGCAGCGTCAATTCCGTACACACACCACAATCCTGGTTGTTCTTTACCGTGATCGAAGCCTTTTCTCCGTAATAGATCCACATCCGTTTCGCGATGTTCATAAGTCCCACGCCGCCGGTATCCAAAAGGGGCATCTGATTCTTCAACCCTAATTTCCCGTTCAGTTCCTCCATCTTCCCGCGTTCCATCCCCCTGCCATTGTCCGAAACCGCAATCCGGCTAAAGCAAAAGCACTCACTGAATTATACCA
>VSOD01000294.1 GCA_009774655.1 Lachnospiraceae bacterium | reverse complement strand
TGAGAAGACGGTCAAAGACCCAAAGGCTGCTGAGAATGCCTGGGAGTATTGCTCCGCTGTTTACAGTATGAGGGTGATGGATATTCGTGCCAGACACATCAAAGGATGTATGGATGAAGGTGTTGCAGTTATCAAAGGTGTGGAGCAGACTCCGACCGCAACTATGAAGAATAAAATCAAGTCACTGTTTAACCTGATGCTGGATTATGCTTTGGAATATGAGATCGTGGATAGGAACTATTCCCGAACCTTTAAACTGACCGATGAAGTTGTGAAAGAGTGCCATAATGTCAAACGGGAGCATATCACATTTACTGAAGAAGAGATTGAACTGCTATGGCAACATGTAAATGATAAACGAGGTATAGACATCCTCTTGATTCAATGCTATTCTGGGTGGCGCCCTCAGGAACTTGGATTGATAGAATTGGCGAATGTAGATTTGACAGAGGGAACGTTTAAAGGCGGTATGAAGACCGAAGCCGGAAGCGAACGGATAGTTCCGATCCACAGCAAGATTCGTTCTTTAGTGGAAAAGAAATATAAAGAAGCTGAAGAACTTGGCAGTAAGTATTTTCTGAACTGGGTTGACCCGAACGCCCGGAATAAGAAAAATATAAAGCTCACCTATAACCGGTATACAAAAGCTTTTGATTTAATACGAACCGAATTAAATCTGAATCCGGAACACAGACCCCATGACGGCAGAAAACATTTTGTAACGATGGCAAAGAAATACGGCGTGGATGAATATGCTATCAAGTACATGGTTGGTCATAAGATTTCAGATATTACAGAAAAGGTTTATACTCAAAGAGAATTTGATTGGCTGAAAACAGAAATAGAAAAAATAAAATAGGATGTTATAATGGTGGAGAAAAGCCGCAGTTACTTGAAAGAAGAAAAAGTCTATTAAAGAGAGGAGGCGAATGACTTGACAGATTACCGACAATATTATAAGCCAAAGAAAGACTTTCACCCTGTTTCTTTTTGGCGCGACAACGACAATCCCATTTTGAATGTCAAGTTCGTATGATTCACACAAAAAGGAGATAGTTGTTACCAGCAACCGTCTCCTTTTCCTCTCTTTAATAGACTTCTCCTACTTGTATTATGTATAGGAATAGTGGTGTAGGAGTGGTGCAGGAATAAAATAGGAGTTACCTACATTTCTCTGCTTTTTACCACTCTTAACCACTTCGACAATCCCGTATTTATGCGGCTTTAGACGCCGTTCGATGTGTAGTGAGATTTTATATGTATAAATGATATCACTCTTTGCATAATAGTGCAATAAACCACGCAGTTCCTGAACAGTTTCTTACTGCTCTCCCACAAACTTTTACACTTTCTTATCCCTTCCCCCTCTTGACATTTCCCGCAGATGGATACATAATTGCAAAGGTCAATCTGTTTCACCTTTTTAATAAGAAGAAACAGACTAAAAAATGCTGATTGATACAAATCCTACGAAGGAGCTGTGAATATGTACCTTGTATTTTTTCTGATATGGATCATTTTTAACGGGCAGTTTACACTGGAGATCGCCGCCTTTGGCGTTGTGGTATCCGGGCTGATCTACTGGTTTATCTGCCGTTTCCTCGGCTACAGGCCAGGTGATGATATCCGGCTTTGCAAGAGGTTCTTTCTGCTGATTCACTATGTATTCGTTCTGGTAACGGAAATCCTGAAGGCAAATATGGCAGTCTTTAAGATGATCTACTCTTCCAGGTACGAGCTTGAACCGGTCGTCATCCATTTTAAGACGAACCTCACATCAACCTTCGCCAGAGTGCTCCTGGCCAATTCTATCACCCTGACCCCGGGCACCATCACCGTCAGCCTTAAGGATGACGAATATACCGTTCATTGTCTGGACAAGGATCTGGCGGTTGGCATAGATTCGTCTATATTCGTAGAACTACTGGAAAGAATAGAGAATGTGCATTAGTTCTTTTGTACGCGTTCTCAGCGCAAAGCGCTTCGGAATGGAGGTAAAAATGCTATACCATAATCTTTACATTACAATACTGGTCATCTTGGCCGTCATGCTTTTTCCCTGCCTGATCCGTGCCGTCAAGGGGCCGCGCATCGCTGACCGCCTTGTATCGGTCAATATGATGGGCACCATGGTCATGGTGATGATCGCCATTCTGGCGCTGATGCTGGATGAGGGATATCTGGTGGATATCTGCCTGATCTACGCCATGATCAGTTTCCTGTCCGTGGTGGTCCTGTCCAAAGTGTACATCGGAATCTATGAGGAAAAGCGGCATAAGGCGGAGCATCCGGAGGAAGATGCAGAAGCGGAAGGAGGTATGTCCGATGGGAGTTTTTGAGTGGCTGCGTCTGATTGCCGGGAGTGTGTTCCTGCTGATCGGACTGGTAATCTTTTTTACGGAAATCTTCGGCGTGTTTCATTTCCGGTATGTACTGAACAGAATGCACGCCACGGCCATGGGCGACACACTGGGCATCAGCTCCTGTATGATCGGGCTGATGATCTTCTCGGGGTGGAATTACACCACCCTGAAACTGCTGCTGATCGTCGTCTTTCTGTGGCTGGCTTCCCCGGTATCTTCTCATGTGCTGGCCAGGCTGGAAGTGGCCACCAATGACAATCTGGAAGCGCACTGCACCGTCTATCCGGAATTGAAAACTTTAGAAAACGAACTGGCTGCTGCAAAATTGGAAGGATCTGCCACACAGCAGAGTCATTTTGCAGATGATGTGATTTCAACAGGAGGCGATACGAAATGACCATTTTTCAATCTATACTGCTGGGCTTTCTGGTGGTGTGCGCAATCTCCGTGAGTTTTTCGCGTAACCTCTTAAATTCTATCCTGATCTATATGTCCTACAGCCTGATCATGTCCATACTCTGGGTCTGTCTGGAATCTCCCGACCTGGCCATCACAGAGGCGGCGGTAGGCGCAGGTGTGACCAGTATCCTTTTCTTCGCTACGCTTAAGAAGATTCAAGCGATCCGCATCGAGAGCGAGAAGGCGGAAACCACCGCAGCAAAAAATAACGACGCGGCGGCACAGGGCAGACAGGAAAGCGAAGCAGAAGACAGAAAGGCGGAACCGGCACATGAGTAGGCGAAAACCAAACGAAGAATATGACAAGACAATGGCCGGACGCTTTTTCGGGTGGCTCTCCGGCAGTAAGGATCCTTATCTGGGCCAGGTGGAGATGCAGGCGCAGGAGGAAAAGGTGCTTCCCAGCGAGACGATCATCGAACGGATGCGGGAAGCGCAGATGCGCCGTGACAAAGTATACGATCCCGAGGCCAACACGCTGGCCCGGCTTTTCCATAAGATTTATACCGCCAGCGCCGTTTTTTTCTGTATTGCACTGGTGGGCGTCCTGCTGGTGACGGTATCGTACCTGCCGCCCAGCGGCAACCCGGATAACCCGGTCAACAACGTGGTATCCGAGCGTTACATCGAGGACGGTCTGCAGGAGACGGGCGCGCTCAACATCGTGTCCGGCATGATCCTCACCTACCGGGCTTTTGATACCTTCGGCGAGACCAACGTGCTCTTTATCGCCACCTGCTGTGTGATGATCCTGTTGATGGTGGACGACGCGATCCTTAAGAAGCAGGAGGCCATGAGCGACCGCCGTTTCGAGCCGAAAAACGATGCGATCCTGCAGGGCACCGCTCTGGTGCTCACGCCGATCATCTTTATTTTCGGTATTTATATTATCTTAAACGGCCATCTGTCACCGGGCGGCGGTTTCTCCGGCGGCGCCATCATGGGCGCGGGCCTGATCCTGTACACCAGCGCTTTCGGCTTTCACAAGACGCAGCGTTTCTTCGACGAGCACATCTATAAGATCGCGAAGATCACCGCGCTGTGCATGTACGGCCTGATCGGCACATATTTCTATGTGACCGGGGCTAACGGTATTGAAAATCATATTCCTCTGGGCATTCCGGGGCACATACTGAGCAGCGGCATCATCCTGCCTATCAACTTCTGTGTGGGACTGGAGGTTGCCTGCACGATGTATGCTTTCTACGCATTATTCAGAAGAGGAGGGCTATAGGAGAAAATGGGACCTAATTTATTTATCAACTACGGCGAGGCAGTGGCCATGCTCCTGTTCGGGATCGGTTTCGGCAATCTGCTGCTGCAGTCCAATCTGATCAAAAAGATCATCGGCCTGAACATCATGGACACCGCTGTCTATCTCTTTCTGGCGGAAAAAGGCTATATCGCCGGGCGGGTAGCTCCCATCGTGGCGGACGGCGTGCAGGACATGGAGGCTTACATCAATCCCATTCCCAGCGGTCTGGTGCTCACCGGTATCGTGGTATCCGTGTCCGTTTCCGCCCTGATGCTGGCCCTGACGATCCGTCTGTACAGGCGTTACCACACGCTGGATCTGGACGAGATCTCCAGACAACTGAAAAAGGAGGGCCTGTAAGATGGATTTTGTACAGAACTTCCCCTGTTTTTCCATTATTCTGTGTCTGTTCGCCGGCATTCTCAGTTCCGGCCTTAAGGATAAGGCTGCCATGCGGGTCAACACATGCCTGCTCGGCATCGTGACCCTGCTCAGCGGCGCGACGCTGCTCTATACACTGCAGACAGGAAAGTCTTTTGTCTATGTGATGGGAAAATTCCCTGCCCCCTGGGGCAACGAGATCCGCGCCGGGGTACTGGAAGCCCTGACGGCGCTTTTTTTCTGCGTGATCATGCTGCTGTCATTGCTGGGCGGCAGGCACAAACTGTTGGAAGAAGTGGAATCGGGTAAAACTTATCTCTACTATGTGCTGACGGACCTGCTGCTGAGCTCTCTGCTGGCGCTTGTCTACACCAATGATATGTTTACGGCTTACGTTTTCGTGGAGATCAACACCATCTCCGCCTGTGGCCTGATCATGATACGGCAGAACGGGCGCACCATCGAGGCCGCCGTCCGCTATATGATCATGAGCCTGTTAGGCTCCGGTCTGCTGCTGCTGGGCCTGTGTATGCTCTACGACCTGACCGGGCATCTGCTCATGAGCAACATGAAAGAATCCGTCGCCCGGCTTGCCGCCACCGGCCAGTATGAGATTCCGCTGATCGTGGCGATCGTACTGATATCGGTGGGTATCTGCATCAAGAGCGCGCTGTTTCCCTTTCATGCCTGGCTGCCGGATGCTTACGGTTATTCCACCGTGTCCTCCGCCGCCATTCTCTCCAGTCTGGTGTCGAAGGGATATATTTTCCTGTTGATCAAGATCATCTACCGGGTGATCGGATTCGATATCTACGGCGATACGAGAATCATCGACGTCCTGTTTGCCTTCGGGCTGATGGGCATGATCTTCGGCTCCTTAAGCGCCATCAAGGAAAATGATGTGCGCCGGATGATCGCCTACTCCTCGGTGGCACAGATCGGTTATATTTATATGGGCTTCGGCATGGGCACGGAAGCCGGCATGACTGCCAGCGTCTTTCATATTCTGTCTCACGCGGCCACGAAGTCTCTGTTATTTATCGCCGCCATCGGGCTGACGGACGTGTCCGGCGGC
>VSOD01000293.1 GCA_009774655.1 Lachnospiraceae bacterium | reverse complement strand
TTGTATCAAAATAACACAAAAAAAGGAACAGATATTTCCTGCTCCTTTTCATTTTTTATTTTATAAGTTTAACCTGCTTTTTTATTAAAGAAAATTATACCATACTGCCTTATACATTACAACTATTTTTACAATTTTATTTTAATCCATATTGTATGGATAATAATGCGATAACTTCTTTTTTTGACTCACCCTTTATTTTTGTGACCTGAGCATTGTTCACCCCTTCGACTTTCGTCTACTATGGCTTCTGCTGACTTCTCACGATGCAGACCTTGAGAGTCGCTATAAAGTTCGTTGACAGCTACGCCTATGTGGACTTTCACCCCAGAACACGGACATGTCGTCATATATAACGAAACCGGCACAGCCCGTCCCGGAATCCCCGTGCTGCCCGAAAACAGGCATCCACACAGAGCATTCCAAAACGCCGTGCCGGTATTGTTCTATTTCTTGATTGCTTTAAACAGTTCGTTTTAACAACCCGTTATAATATAGTTAACGACATTAGAAATTTTGTTTACTATACCTCATCTTCGAAGTTTATTTCAACAGTGATTTCTTCTGCGGCTCCACCGTCTCCTTCGGCATTACCACCTTATCCAGCTTCCAGATCTCGTCCACATATTCCTTGATGGTTCTGTCGGATGTGAACTTACCTGCGCAGGCCACGTTGAGGATCGCGCTTCTTGCCCAGCCGCTCTCGTTCCTGTAGGCAGCCTCCACCTTCCGCTGCGCTTCCGCATAGGCCTTGAAATCCTTCAGGATAAAGTACATATCCGCCTTGTTCGTGCTCAGCGTATTGAGCAGCGAATTATAGAGCGTTCTGAACAGCTCCGGATCGTGCGGCGAGTAAGTGCCGTTGATGAGCTGCATCAGCACCCTGCGCACGTCAGGATCGTTGTTGAAGATCTCGTTCGGGTCATAACCGCCGTAGTTCTCATAGCGGATGACTTCGTCGGAACTCAAACCGAAGATAAAGGCATTCTCCTCGCCCACTTCTTCCACAATCTCCACATTGGCGCCGTCCATGGTGCCCAGTGTAAGTGCGCCGTTTAACATGAACTTCATGTTACCCGTTCCGGAGGCTTCCTTGCTTGCCGTAGAAATCTGCTCTGATACATCGGCTGCCGCAAAGATGATCTCCGCATTGGATACACGGTAATTCTCGATAAAGACAACCTTGATCTTATCACCGATAGCCGGGTCGTTATTTACCACGTCAGCCACGGCATTGATCAACTTGATCGTCAGCTTCGCATTCCGGTAACCTGCTGCCGCCTTGGCGCCGAAAATAAACGTTCTCGGATAGAATTCCATATCCGGATGATCCTTCAATTCATTATACAGATACATCACATGCAGAATATTCAGCAGCTGACGCTTATACTCATGCAGTCTCTTGACCTGTACGTCGAAAATGGAGCGGGGATTTACTTCGATCCCGTTGTGCTCTCTGATATATTTGGCCAGACGAACCTTGTTCTGATACTTGATATTCATGAACTCCTGCTGTGCCTTCTCGTCGTCCGCATATATTTTCAGTCTGCCTATCTGCGGCAGATCCGTAATCCAGTCGTTGCCTACATGCGCCGTCACCCAGTCAGCCAGAAGCGGATTTGCATGCAGCAGGAAACGTCTCTGCGTGATGCCGTTGGTCTTGTTGTTGAACTTCTCCGGCATCATCTCGTAGAAGTCTTTCAGCTCCTGATGTTTGAGGATCTCCGTGTGCAGTCTCGCAACACCGTTCACGGAATAGCCTGCCGCGATCGCCAGATGAGCCATCTTTACCTGTCCGTCGTATACGATCGCCATCTTGCGGATCTTCTCCTGATTACCCGGATATTTGCGCTCGATCTCGATGATGAATCTGCGGTTGATCTCCTCCACGATCTGGTAGATACGGGGCAGTAATCTTGAGAAAAGTTCGATCGGCCATTTCTCCAATGCCTCCGACATGATCGTGTGGTTGGTGTACGCACAGGTCTTCGTGGTCACTGCCCACGCCTCTTCCCAGGTCAGATAATGCTCATCCATCAGGATACGCATAAGCTCCGCGATCGCTACCGTCGGATGGGTATCGTTAAGCTGGAAAGTCACTTTCTCATGGAATTTCCTGATATCATCGTGCTTTCGCATGTATTTCGCAACCGCAGCCTGTACGGATGCGGAGATGAAGAAGTACTGCTGTTTTAAGCGCAACTCCTTACCCGCATAATGGTTATCGTTAGGATACAGCACCTCTACGATATTCCTTGCCAGATTCTCCTGCTCCACCGCCTTCTGATAATCACCCTTGTCAAAAGAATCCAGCTGGAAACAGTTCACCGCCTCTGCATCCCAGATACGCAGCGTATTGACAATACCGTTGCCATAGCCGACGATAGGCAGATCATAGGGAATGGCGCGCACTGCCTGATAGCCTTCCTGCTTAAAATGCTGCCTGCCGTTCTCATCCATGTATACATTCACATAGCCGCCGAACCGGATCTCCTTGGCATATTCCGGCCTGCGCAGTTCAAAAGGATTGCCGTCCTGCAGCCAGTTATCAGGCACTTCGACCTGAAAGCCGTCCCTGATCTCCTGCTTGAACATACCATAACGATAGCGGATACCACAGCCGTAAGCAGCATATCCAAGGGTTGCCAGTGAATCCAGGAAACATGCCGCCAGACGTCCCAGACCGCCGTTACCGAGTGCGGGATCCGGCTCCTGATCCTCGATCACGTTCAGATCCAGCCCAAGCTCCTCTAACGCTTCCTTCACTTCCTTATATGCCTGCAGATTGATGATATTATTTCCCAGAGCACGACCCATCAAAAATTCCATGGAAAGATAGTAGACCATCTTCGGATCCTGTTTCTCATACTCCTTCTGGCTCTTCATCCAGTGATCCACGACCGCATCCTTAATCGCGTAAGATACCGCCTGGAAGATCTGCTGGTCAGTAGCTTCCTCAAGACTCTTCCTGTAAAGCGTCTTCACATTGTACAGAACGCTTCTCTTGAAAAGCTCCGTATCAAAAGTTGGTGTTGCTGTTTTCTTTGCCATTATGCGCCTCCTCATCTGCTGTTATTTCAGTAATGCAATGACTGTCTTAACTACATTCTTTTTTATTATATATCGTATTTGTTCTTTTGACTATAAGCAATGTGCTTAAATATAAATTCAGCTCTTTTCATCATTTCTCTGTTTTCTCCACGCCAATGGTAACTTTCTCTCCGTTGACATTCCATTCCCTGGACACTGCCAGCGTTTCATCCGTCACGATGGCATCCGCCAGCACCTTGCCGGAAACAGCCTCGATATTCTTCTGTACGATCTTCTCTACCTTATCGCTGCCGCTCACCGACACCCTGATATGATCCGTCACCTCGAAGTCCGCTTCCTTACGCATGGTCTGAATCTTGCTGATCACCTCGTACACAAAGCCTTCCTCGATCAGTTCTTCCGTCAGGTTCGTATCCAGCACCACGGTGACGCTGTTGTCCGCCTCAGATACGTAACCGTCCTTCTGGGCCGTCTCGATCAGCAGGTCTTCTTCCGCCAGCGCGATCTCAACACCGCCAACCTCGAATTTCAACGCACCGGCAGATTTCAGTTCTTCCATGGCCTTCGTGCCGTCCACAGCGCTCAGATACTCTCTGATGCCGCCCAGCTGTTTGCCGTATTTCGGACCTACCGTCTTAAGCTGGGGCTTGAAGCTGTAACTCGTAAAAGAGGATACGTCGTCACTGAATTCGATCTTCTTCACATTCAGCTCATCCTCGATGATCTCCTGATAGAAGCTGCCAAGCGTATGCTCAGCCTTGACGAACATGGTGCCGATAGGCTGACGGTTCTTGATATTGGCCGCATTGCGGGCCGCCCGTCCCATCACCACGATCTTCAGCACTTCTTCCATATCCTCTTCCAGCTTCCTGTCGATCATCGTATCATCCGCCGTCGGGAAGTCACACAGGTGAATGCTTTCCGGCGCGCCTGCGTCGATGCTCTTCACCAGATTCAGATAGATCTCCTCTGTCATGAAAGGAATCATGGGCGCAGCACATTTACTGATCGTCACAAGCGCAGTATACAGCGTCATGTAGGCATTGATCTTATCCTGCTCCATGCCTCCCGCCCAGAAACGCTCCCGGCTCCTTCTCACATACCAGTTGCTCATCTCGTCCACGAACTCATCCAGCACGCGGGCCGCCTCCGGGATCCTGTAATGCTCCAGATCGCTGTCCACTTTCTTGATCACCGTGTTGAGCTTCGATAACAGCCATTTATCCATAACCGGCAGTTTGTCATACTCCAGACTGTACTTTGTAGCGTCGAACTGATCAATATTCGCATACAGCACGAAGAATGCGTAGGTGTTCCACAGCGTACCCAGGAACTTGCGTTGTCCTTCCTGCACTGCTTTGCCATGGAAACGGTTCGGCAGCCAGGGTGCAGAATTAATATAGAAATACCAGCGGATCGCATCCGCCCCGTAAGTCTCCAGCGCCTCGAAAGGATCCACCGCATTGCCCTTGGACTTGCTCATCTTCTGGCCGTTCTCGTCCTGTACATGCCCCAGCACGATGACATTCTCAAAAGGCGCGCAGTTAAACAATAATGTTGACTCCGCCATCAGGGAGTAGAACCAGCCACGGGTCTGATCCACCGCCTCGGAGATGAACTGCGCCGGGAACTGCTTTTCAAATAATTCTTTATTCTCAAACGGATAGTGATGCTGCGCAAAAGGCATGGCCCCGGAATCGAACCAGCAGTCGATCACCTCCGGTACGCGCCGCATGGTCTTACCGCAGTCCGGACAGGTGATGGTGATCTCGTCGATATAAGGCCGGTGCAGCTCCACCGTCTGCGCCGCCGGATTGCCGGACAGCTTATGAAGTTCCTCTCTGGATCCGACGGACTCCATGTGGCCGCAGCCCTCGCACTCCCATACATTCAACGGTGTGCCCCAGTAACGGTTTCTGGAGATGCCCCAGTCCTGGATGTTCTCCAGCCAGTTGCCGAAACGGCCCTCGCCGATGGATTCCGGAATCCAGTTGACCGTCTTATTGTTGCGCACCAGATCGTCCCGCACCGCCGTCATCTTGATAAACCAGGACTCTCTCGCATAATAGATCAGCGGCGTATCACAGCGCCAGCAGAAAGGATAATCATGCTCGAACTTCGGCGCGTCGAACAGTTTTCCTTCCTTATCCAGATCCTTTAAGATCTCCGGATCCGCCTTTTTCACAAACATGCCAGCGTAGGCGGTCTCTTCCGTCATCTCACCCTTGCCGTTTACAAACTGCACAAAAGGCAGATCATATCTGCGGCCCACCTGTGCGTCGTCCTCACCGAAAGCCGGCGCGATATGCACGATGCCCGTACCGTCGGTCATGGTAACGTAATCGTCACAGGTCACATAATGCCCCTTCTTGCGCTGCTTCGCCGCAGCCTCTCCCGCGCAGGCAAAAAGCGGTTCATACTCCTTATATTCCAGATCCGTTCCCACGTAAGTTTCCAGTACCTCGTAGGCCGGCTTCTCTTCCTCTCCCAGCTTGCAAGGCGCTGGGTCCTGCAGCG
>VSOD01000292.1 GCA_009774655.1 Lachnospiraceae bacterium | reverse complement strand
TGTAACTACCAATAGTCTATCACTCACGATGTTTCATTTATGGTGGTGCCAAGCATCGCGGGCATGAGGGTTTACTTAAACCTTCCCGAAAGGGATATCCGTTCCTGTTACTATCACATCGGGCGGACTTCCTCACAATCCATTTTCTTTATCAGCAATGCCATTCCCATCACGGATAAATACATAGACGGAATCCATGTCGGTGGCGACAACCAGCACTACATCATCAAAAATAAGAATCTGATCTCCGAACTGGAGCGGAAACTGTTCCGTATGGTAGAAATCACCCCTGCTCTGCCGCACTCTGCGAAGCTCCTTATTGATTTGCCCGTCTTTCAGGAAAAGGACACGGTTTCCGTAACTGGCGGAAAGCGGATCATGTGTCACTATCAAAACGGTTGCTTTTTCCTGCCCATTTAATTCCGTCAGCAATGCCAGCAACTGTCTGGCAGACACAGAATCCAAGGCCCCTGTCGGTTCGTCTGCCAGAACCAGCCCGGGCTTATTCACAAATGCCCTTGCACAGGCACACCTCTGTTTCTGCCCGCCGGATACCTGTGCCGGAAACTTGGCAGCTATATCCTCTATCCCCAGCCGCTGCATCAAACTTCTGACAGTGCTTTTTATCTCTTTCGCCGGAATATCCTTGATTGCCAGCGGCAGTGCAATGTTTTCCTCAATGCTGAGGGTATCCAGCAGATTAAAATCCTGAAAAATGAATCCAAGATTCTCCTGCCGGAACCTGGCTGATTTTTGCTGTGGCAATGATGCCAAGTCCTGACTACCCAAATAAATATGCCCTGCATCTATTGTATCAATGGTTGAGATGTAATTTAGCAGGGTCGTTTTGCCGGAACCAGAGGACCCCATGATGCTTACAAACTCACCTGCACTTACTTCAAAATCCACCCTGTCAAGCGCTTTCTTTAAGTTTGGCTCCCTTCCGTAATATTTTTCAGCATTTTCAACACTTAAAACCATATCCATACCCATCCTCCCCATTAGCCAAATACCAGACTGCATACCAGCATACTCACCGGCTGGTGGAACAGATAAATCCAGATCGTCCTGCTCCCAATAGCGGATAAGACCGGAACCTTAAACCGGGCTGCGGCTTTCCATGTGTCATGCTCCCTGAATATTCCATTGAAAAAATAACCGCACAGATACAGAAACATCCATGGGATCATAGGGAAATAGTCGCTTGATTTAAAGCCTGGAAAAGGAAAACCAAACGGTGTCAGAATCTTTATGGAATAGCATATTGCCGGAACCTGTATACCGCCCCCAATCCCGATATAACCATGCTGTATCTGCTTGCAGAGGATAAACAGCACAAAACAGATTCCCAATCCCCAGGCCGGAGAGACTTTCTTTATCACCTTCTGGAGCGGGAACATCAGCAGGACTGCACATCCCATAAAATTCAATATCCCGAACCATATGGTTTCCGACGGGATGATGATAAGGGTAACAAGCGAAATAACAAAGCCATACAGATTGAAACTTAAACCCCGCCGAAGGTTCCCCTCCATCCCCCACTGCCATACAAATCCCGAAATGAAAATAAAGGTCTGGCAGATCATCTGCTGCCAGATGTGGATTGCGGGAAGTCCATACCAAAGCGGGTTCTTCCCATAGACAATAAACACATCATACAAAAAATGGAATACAGCCATGTTGACAATGGCAACACCCCGGATTCCGTCAACCAGGCAATACCTTTTTTTCTGTGCCTCCATAAACACCACTCCTGTCAAAATATGATTCATGGTTTCAGAATAACAGACAGCACCCTTTATGGCGGCACATTGCAAAAATTAAACGTTTGCGGGTAAAAAATAAGAAGTCCGGAATATTCCGCCGGACTCCCTGCTCACTTTATGTCATATATAAAAGAAAGTCATTCTGTATCTGCATCTTCCAAGAACAGGAGGACACTGGCGTGGAAATCCCCATCCTGGACCGCTGCCGTCAGGCTTCCATGATACTTCTCTGCAATCCTCCGGATATTTTTCAGCCCAAACCCATGCTCTGCAGAAGCCCCGGATGTCTGCCCTTTCCCGGAACAATTATTCTGTGTGCTGATGCAGAGGATGCCCCGGTCATATCTCATCATGATGCGGAATGCCGGTTCCGTTACATCTGCCAGGGCATTCATGGCATTTTCAAACAGATTGCTTAAGATCACATTGATGTCGAAAACGGGGATTCCCAGATGCTCCGGAATCTGGATTTTCCAGGAGACATCAACGCCTGAATTCTTTGCTTTTGAGATCATGTAATTCAGGATACTGTCAATCTTTTCGTTCCCGGTGGCGACATATTCCCCGCTGTTCTCCATAAATGCCCCCATTGACGCAAGATACTTAAGCGCCTCTTCGGTTTCCCCTCCGGACACCATATCCGTGAGCATTTTTATGTGGTGCTTCATATCGTGCTTCAAGGCGCGGATATTATGCTGCGACTGCCTTATGATGCCGAACTGGTTCTCATAGATGCGGATCTCCTGCTCCAGCAGCTCACGCTCCCGCTCCTGCCGGGATTTACCTGCTTTCTCCAGAATCATCTCAAAAACAAAAAATAAACTGACAGAAATGGATGTAACGATTAAATACTGGCGGCTGTCAGCAACCGTCTTAAAAAGAACAGACGCAATGCTCCATTTCCCGATCCAGTATACCGTGGGGAGGATAACCGCCATCAGCAGACGCCGTGCCACTTTGCCCTGGCAGCAGAAAGACATTGCTGATAAAAACGGAATCTCTACCAGCAAAAAGAACAGGTCCATCGCGGCAATTCCCTGCCCAATATAGGAAACGCTTACGAGAAAGCCCTCAAATATCCACAGCACTGTAAAGAGGGCTGTCACAATTTTCTTGGAAATCCTGCACTTTCCAATACAGACAGAAAAACAGCGCATATAAAGGCAGATGCGGACTGCCGCCAGTATGATGACAAGACTTTTCACGATAGACACCTGCCTCACCCCCCTTTGATACCTTTCCGTTAAATTCCCTTTCATTGCTTTCCGGTACTTCTGGCTGATCGGCAGGCGCGTGCCGTCCGTCATCTGAACAGAATCGTAATGATAAACCGAAACAAACGCTGTGTTTACGATATAGGATTTATGGATGATCCAGAATCCTTTTCCCTCCACCTGCTCCCATACCTCCCGCATGGCACCGTAAAATTCCTTCTGCCCCGAACTGGTATATATTTCAACCTTCCTGCCATTCAGGCAAAGTAGTGTATCTCATCCAGATACAGCCTGCAGACTGACTTCCCTGCATGATAATAAAATTCATTCTTATTGGCTTCACTCAACCTTATGAACTGCTCCAATACAGCAGCCACTTTCTCTTTGGTGAGCGGCTTAATCAGGAAGTCCAGGGGACGCACCTGGAACAGGCTCATGGCATAGGTTTCTTTAGAAGAAATATAAACAATGCTGATCTTATCGTTTCCAAGCTGCTCCCTGATCTGCTTTCCGACCTGCACGCCATCCAGCTCCAAAAGCTGGATATCCAGAAAACATAAGTCATACAGACACTGCTCCTGAATGGAACGGTAAAATGCCTCCCCGGAATAGAAGACTTCCGTTTCAATCTGCAAAGCCCGGCGGTCCGCAAAATCCAGAACAATTTTTTCCAAATCAGAACAGGTGCCGATTTCATCATCACATATTGCAATCCGTTTCAGTTCTGCCACCTCTTTCCTTTTTCTGCCCTTAAATATTCATCTTGCAGTACAAAATCCATCTCCCTGAACGTGCCAGCCATTCCTCCTACAAGGCTCCACTGGTGCTGCATATAGGATTTGAGGTTTTCCGTACTTTGCCGATAAGCCTCACACGCCACCTGCGGATTATCAAAACTACAACCTTTGCCACAACAGCATACTGTCCTGGAACGTAGCTGCCAATTTCCCATTGTCTTTCAGCCATGAGAGATATGAACGCACCGTGCTGCCCACCAACACATACTGCTCAAAATTCATAGAAAGCCCATAACCTTTGAACACTTCCTGCAAAATTCTTTCAAAGCAAATCGGCTCCATGCAGATGGATAAAATCCTCTCCGCCACCTCATGCACCCTGTCCCTGTTGTATCGGACAAGTTCCCTTATATCGGCAGACGTTTCCGCATGGGCGGGAACGAACATAGTGGCTTCCATCCCCTCCACCATATCCAGTGTTTTCAGATATGCCTCCACATCATAAATGAAAGATACGGCATACTTATCCAGCGTTTCCCTGCTGCTGATGCAGTCCGCAAGGAATACCACACCGTCCGGCATACGGAAACCGACCATGTCAAAGAAATGCCCCGACAGAGGTATCACCTCAATCTCCTTCGGGAAACTTTCATCCGAAAAATCCGTCACATTGCTGTCCTGCGCCATCAGAAACTTATGCCGCAAATCCTTACACGGATAACCGCCGTAAAGGAAAGACGGCTCCAAGAACGGATATGTTGTAAAAGCCGCCTCTATGCCGCCAGAATAAACCTTGCACCCTGTTTGCCCCTGCAGGTATTTGTTCCCACCGATATGGTCTGCATTGGAGTGCGTATTCAGGATTGCCGTCAGATTCCACCCGTTTTTATCCAGAATCTGCCTGACCTTTCTCCCTGCATCCTTGTCATTCCCGCTGTCAACCAGATAAACATTATCCTTGTCCGGGGCATAGACACCTATCTTTGCCGGGCAGTTTATGTAATAGCATTTCTCACTGACTTGTACCAATTCATACATTGTTCGTTTCCTCCTTTAACTGTTCGGATAAAATATCACATTATAAGCGGCGCAGGCTTTATCTGAAATATTGTGGTATGCATGGGAAATATCTGCTCCAAACCGTATGGACTGCTTTTCCTGCAATAGCACTTCCTTCCCACCTATTACCATTTTCAGCGTCCCATGCACAAGAAATACATATTCCTCCACACCCGCCACATGGGGAAGTGATTCATGGCATACCCCTGCATCCAGCTCAATATAAAAGGCTTCCACATTCCTTACCGGGTCAAAGGGAAATAGCGGGTAAGCCCGCATCCCTCCGTTTTCCTCCGTGATCACATTTTCCCCATCAAGCCCGGCGACCATGTATTCCGCTTCTTCCTGTTTACAGAAAAAAGATAGTGGGATTTTCAGCCCTGTTGAAAGCTTCCATAATATATTGATGGTGGGCGAGGACTGCCCACGCTCGATCTGGCCTAACATGGGCTTGCTCACGCCAGTCAGTTCCGCAACATCATCCAGTGTAAGCTGCCTTGTATTCCGGATTTCTTTCAGCCGCTCGCCTATCTTCAATGAAACCTGCTCCATGATTCCTCCTCGAATATGTTTTATTGAACAAAATATATTATAACATATTCATTTTGAAATATAAAGAAGAAAACGCCGCAATGGTCTGATCCAATTTACGGCGATTCTGCTATTTTGTCAATGCTGTCTGTTAATTTTCATATATCCCTTTCAGCGTAAACTGGTCTAAGATATGCCCGTCCATTTCACGGTAAAGCTCATTCAGCAGAAAGCCCCGCTCCAAATCCAGCATCTTATCCAAGGCATACACATGAAGTTCATATATGTGCG
>VSOD01000291.1 GCA_009774655.1 Lachnospiraceae bacterium | reverse complement strand
TAAATTATCAAGGAGCACTGTCTGTAGGATACCACAGGCAGTACTCCTTTTATAGACGCCGATTATTTACCGCTTACCCTTTCTTTATTAAGTATTTGTATTTCATGTGACAAGTATAACAAAACAAGAGAGCCGCTTGAAGCAACTCTCTTGTTATTTTGTACACTATTTTAATTGAATATGACCTACTTATATACTATATGCACATTTCGGTTTTTTATACATGTAATATTTTCAGAAAACAGTAATTATTTATAGATAAGCGTCCATGGACTGGCACAAACTCTATTTTTGTTCCATATATTCCTTAGGCGTACACCCCGTATATTTCTTAAACACCTTAGCGAAATAACCTGCATTTTCATATTTCAGCTGAAACGCTACCTCATAAACTTTAAGCCGTTGTTTCATCAGAAGCTTTCTTGCTTCCTCAATCTTTACTTTATTGATATAATTGGCAACTCCTATAGACTCATATTTTGAAAAAGTTGCACTCAGATAACCCGCGCTGATAAAGAGGGCTTGAGAAATCTCTTTCAGGCTGATATTCTCATATACATGTTCTCTGATATACTTTTTTGCCTCCCGCACGATCCTTTCCTGCTCATTATCACTCTGACCCGCAAAAAATGTTTTCACATCCTCCGTATAACGATCAAAAACCTCCGTGATCTCTGAAATGGTGTCAGAATGGTACAACCGCTTCATATAGTCATTAATGTTCACACCTTTATAACGGCTACCCCAATTCTGTTTTAAGTATTCCTCCAAAAGGCACATAAACCTGACGCATTGGGAAGCGGCGTTGTCCAGCTTCACTCCGTTTTCCTTAATATCTTCCACGACCTGGCCGGACACCTGTTCCAGTTCCTCCAGATGCAGCGTCTCACAGATCGACGCAAGTTTTTCGGCACTGAATGCATCGCCGGAGACACCTCTCCTCGAGAGTGTTTCAGTCTCAGGTATATCCTCGAAGAAACTGACCTTGCCATATCCTTCCACTGCCAAATGATCCTGCACCCTTTTGGCTTGAAGATACGCTTCCTTATAGTTTTCATATCCTGTTACTTTGCCGCTGATCCCTATAGAGGCCTGGATGTTACTGTACTGCATCAGCACGTCAATGATCGCTTCCGCCATCATATTGGAATCGTCTTTTGCATTCTCCCGGCTCTGGTCATAACACACAATCAGGAATCTTCCATTGCCCCACTCAATGCAGCAGGATTCAAAAAACTCCCTGCAAATATCCTCGATCAGATTCCGTATGGTATCCAAATAGATTTTCTTTTCCGCCTCCTCCTTTGTACCGATCACATGCTGCGCATTGGTCACAATATAAATAATACGTACCGGTCTGTCTTCCCATTCCGGATCAATCCCATCGCTCTCCATGTGTACCAGGCTGCCAAGAACCGCCTTCTTTAAAAAAACCTTCCTTAACTCCTGCGTCTCCCACACAGAACGCTCTCTCTTCCGTTCTGCCTTTCCACCTCTTTTTCCCAGCTCTTCTCTCACCGTCTTCAACATTTCCCGAAGCATATCGCTGTTTAACTTCAATTTCAGCAAATAATCACGGGCTCCAAGCTGCATCGCACTCTTTACAAGCTCAAACTGGTCATAACTGCTAAGGACGATAAAAACCGGCTGCAGATCACTTTCTTTCACTTTCTGCATCATCTCGATTCCGTCCATCTCTGGCATAGTGATGTCTGTGATCACAAGATCCGGCTTTGTCTGTAAGATCAGTTCCAGGCCCTCACATCCATTGGAAGCCTCTCCCTCAATCTCAAATTCTTCTTTCTCCCAGTCCAGCATAGAGCGCAGCCCTACTTTCACCAATGTTTCATCATCTATAAAAACCACTTTAAACAATATCCTCACCCCCTTTTAATTCAAATGGCAGCAGCACGCTCACGATTGTATATCTGTCCGGCTCGCTCGCATAGGACAGACCGTATTCGGGACCATACAGAATCTGTATCCTTTCCTGGATATTTTTGACCCCAATCTTGTTATATTGTATCTTACTCTCCGGGTTCGACCGAAACAGCTGCCTGATCTCTTCCTCGGTCATACCTATACCATTATCACGGATCAGAATCAGAAGAGTATCCCCTTCCTTCCTGGCACTGATCTGTATAATCTCCATCCCCTTCTTTCTCTCAAAACCGTGCAGGATCGCATTTTCCACAAGAGGCTGCAGCAGAAATTTGATAATTAATGCATTCTCACATCCGGGCTCTATTTGGTATTCCGTCCGGATTAGTCCCTTCTTTCTGATCTTCTGCAGATAAACATACCGCTCCAACAGTTCAAATTCCTTCCTTATGGTAATCTTGTCATCCACTCCTTTGGAGACTTCCTTCAGCAGTTCACCAAAATTCTCCACCATAGTATAAATGCTGTCCGCTCCCTGGAGTTGTGCCATGATCTTGATGGAATTCAGTACATTGTACACGAAATGAGGATTGATCTGGCTCTGCAGCGTCTTATACTCCAATTCTTTCTTAAGCGCTTCCTCCCTTCTCATCTGCTCCATAAGAGAGTCTACACTCTTCGAAAGCCTGTTGATCCCTTTTCCAAGAGTTCCGATCTCATCATCCCCCTCCAGTGACTCATCAACTGAAAAATCACCGGTTGCTATGATCTTCATTCTTCTTGTTATGTTGGAGATCGGTTTCATTAAGATATTAGAGAGAAGACTTGTCAGCACAAATATCACCACAAGTATGATTATGATCATCATAACAGTAGATTTCAACAGTATCTCACTCTGATTCCTGAAAACCCGGTTATTGATTAACTGTATGATCATAAAATCTGAATACTTTGAGTGATCCTTTACTACAAACCATTTCTGGTCGTTATAGTTTATCTCCCTCTCATCTCCCCAGGAATCCAGAAGCCCGGCCACATTCGTACCAAAAAGCTCGGGATTGCTGCTGTAAATACAGTTTCTGTCACGATCACAGATGATCAGAATATCATCGCTGGAGAGTTCATAATCTTTCACCACATCCTCAATGATAGAAGGAGATACGGAGATAAACATCCAGCCGACGTTTCGACCTGTATAATTGAGTATCAGCTTTCTCACAACAGGAAGCTGATACTTGTCCTGTATGACCGGTGAGTCGTGTTCGATCATCGGCAGCCATTCTAAATGGTCATTATCCCTGTTTTTCTGAAACCAGTCTGTCTGCGTAAGCTCATCTATATTAATATAATCCGCATCCAGCCCATATTTTATGGTCCTTCCATTATTTCCCTTTATGACAATACCGTTTATATATTTTGAAATGATGTCATTATCCAGATAAAGCGAAATATTATTAATTGCATTGACCAGATCACGGTCCAGACTATAATAAGACTTTCTGGAATCATACTGTCTCGTCAGAATCTTGGTAATCTGGTCATCCCAGTATATTTTGTCCGAAAATTCTTCGCACCTGACCAGCATCCTGTTAATATTGCTTTGAATATAGTCGATGTTTGTGCTGACATTTTCAATGATCTGATTTTCCTGCAGATGATAATTCGTATTATAATAATAGGCACAGATTATAACAGTCACAGATAAAAAAGCGACTGAAAAATAAGCAATCAGTTTTCCTTTTATCGTTTTCAGCATATAATTACCCCAAAGTAATCCTCCGTATTCTGAATAAATATTTTTACCATCATATCACAAAAGCATCAAATACTCCAAATATCTTTTTGCAACTCCATCGCACAAAAAAGCACTTCACACACTACCATATAGACTTTCTCAGATATGCTGTCATCATGTAACAGTGATGGTATCTGCACTGTTGCATGCTAACAGCCTCAGAAATAAATATGAGGCTGCTACAAAAACTGACACTTTATACAATATGTGGTATAAATGTTTCATCATGCAAAACCACATATCATATGAACGCCGAATTTCGTAGCAGCCTCAAAATATACTCTTTTTATATCTGATCCGTAACAATAGAGACTACTGCTCCACTGTCACTTTGATCTGTTTGGTTTTCACACTAATGTAATCCCAGATCCTCCCCCGCGATCGTACCGATCCCGTTCTGCTCCAGAACTGCCGTCAGCCCGTCCGAATCCGCCACACGGAAGATCATACATGCCTGCCCGTCCTTCTGCCCAAAAACAGAATACATATATTCCACATCGATCTCGGCGCCGGAAATCACACTGAGTACCTTGCTCAGCCCGCCGGGCGTATCCGGAACAGCCACGCCAACCACAGGTGTCATGGTCAGGATAAAGCCCTGTTCCAGAAGAATCGATGATGCTTTCGCAGCATCATCCACGATCAGCCGCAATACGCCGTAATCCGTCGTCTCCGCGATATTGATAGCCCGCATATTCACCTGATTCTGCGAGAGAATCCCGGTGATATCCGCCAGCTGTCCCGCTTTATTCTCCAAAAATACAGAAATTTGAGGTATTGTCATAATTACAACCTTGCTCCTTTCTTCAATTCTAATTTATCAAATCTTTCGCTTATCGATCACCCGTACTGCCTTGCCTTCGCTTCTCGTAATGGACTTGGGAGCCACCAGCCGTACTTTCGCATAGATGCCCAGCATTGCTTTCAAGGCTGATACAAGGCTCTTCTCCATCGCCGTGATCTTACCCAGGTTATCGGAGAAGTTCTCCGGTGTCATCTCCACCATCACTTCGATGGTATCGGAATTGTTGACGCGATCCACGATGATCTGATAATTAGCCGGATAGCCCTGCTCCAGAAGCACCGTCTCGATCTGGGACGGGAAGACATTCACGCCCTTGACGATCAGCATATCATCGCTTCTGCCCATCGGCTTGCTCATCTTCACATGAGTACGGCCGCAGGAACATTTCTTTCTTGTCAGCACGCAGATGTCTCTGGTACGGTAACGCAGCAGCGGAAAGGCTTCTTTTGTGATCGAAGTAAACACCAGCTCGCCCTTACTGCCCTCCGGCAGAACCTCGCCCGTATCCGGATCGATGATCTCCGCAATAAAGTGGTCTTCATTGATATGCATACCGGTCTGCTCGCTGCACTCGAAGGCCACACCGGGACCGCTTGTCTCTGTATGACCATAGATATCGTAGGCCTTAATGCGCAGTTTATTCTGAATATCCTGCCGCATCTCCTCACTCCATGCCTCCGCGCCGAAGATACCTGCTTTCAACTTGATCTGATCCTGCAGCCCTCTCTCATGAATGCTCTCCGCCAGAAAAGCGGCATAGGAAGGCGTACAGCACAGGATCGTGGAACCCAGATCCACCATAAACTGCAGCTGTCTGTCCGTATTGCCGGAAGACATGGGCAGTGTCAGACAGCCTACCTTATGGCTGCCGCCGTTTAAGCCCGGTCCTCCTGTGAAAAGGCCATAGCCGTAACTTACATGGCACACATCCTCTTCCGTACCGCCTGCCGCCATGATCGCCCGGGCGCAGCAGTCCTCCCACAGATCAATATCGTGCTGGGTATAAAAGGCCACCACCCGGCGTCCCGTAGTCCCCGAAGTAGACTGAATACGCACGCAGTCCTTGAGAGGCCTTGGCAGCCGACCGTAAGGGTCCGCGTCCCGTAAGTCGTGCTTGGTCACA
>VSOD01000290.1 GCA_009774655.1 Lachnospiraceae bacterium | reverse complement strand
AGGTAAATCCGTCCGGGCTTTTGTAGAGAAGGATCTGACCGTCATGCTCGGGAGTACAGTTACCGGCCACACAGCGGTAAGTGCCGTCCGCCCGCTGCCACAGTTTCGGGTCGCGGAAGTCGAACCGGCTGCCGTTTTCGGGCAGCTGCTTATTGTCCAGTACCGGATTGCCCGCATATTTCTCGTAATCCAGGCCGTCCCCCACCGCGATGCACTGGGTCTGCACTTCCCTGCTGCTGCCGTCCGGCTGGGTCTCCTTGACCACGCCCGTATACATTAGAAGGTGTCTGCCATCCGGCATCACCACCGCGCTGCCGGAAAAGCACCCGTCCCTGTCATAATCCATATCCGGCGCCAGCGCCGCCGGCAGATGTTTCCAGTGCAGCAGATCTTCACTCACCGCATGGCCCCAGTGCATGGGGCCCCAATAGGGGCTGAACGGATGATACTGGTAGAACATATGATATTCTCCTTTATAATAGGAAAAACCGTTGGGATCGTTCATCCAGCCGACCCGCGCGGACAGGTGAAAATCCGGCCGCGGCTCTTTCGCGATCTTCCGCTCTTTCTCCTCCTCATATCTTCTCGCATCCCGTAAAATCTGGCTTGTCATACGCAACTTCTCCTTATAATGTTAATTTTAAAATCAATCTTTCCGCCCTCTATGGTGCCCCATTTATCTGCAGATCCGGTCATCTCATCCGCTCACGGCCGGCCCGTTATTCCGCACTCTCTACGCCCGCATATCTGTCGTAAGCCGCCTGATAAACTTTTAACAGCTTATCCATCCCGCACTTATCCCGCAGATGTTTGATATAGCTTTCCCACTCTTCATCCGTTGGGCCGCCGTTTTTCAGCCAAAGGCCTTCCTGCTCCGCCACGGCATTCTCAAAGCTGGCCTTGTACCAGTCGATATCGTCCAGTTCCCTGCTGGTATAGACGCAGTCCACCGGATAGGTGGCCGTAGAGTCCACATAAGGCATCCAGTACTCGTACAGATCCGTCAGACGCTCAATGGCCCTGTCTTCCATCTTGAACGTAGTCTGATAATAGTCGCTTAAGATCAATTTCGGTCCCGCCACTTCGTACTCGCCTTTCAGCTCGCCGGAACCCTTGCCGTATTTCTCGCGGCTTTCCTCATCCGAAATACTCTGCCACACGCCGCTTTCATCCTGTTCGGTAAAGTAGACACCGATCGGACCGTACTGCAGCTGCATGACGATTTCCGGATCATACCACCTGTCAAAGAATTTCAGCAGGTTGGCCGGACTCTTGCAGGCCTTCGTGATATTCAGATTGCCACTGCCTATCCCGCCGCCGGTGCGGATCGTCACGTTGTGTGTGCCGTCCGGCCCGTCCAAAACCGGCAGGAACACATAATCCTCCGCATGATCGCCCATCACCTCTTCTATGTACCACCAGGTGGCAACGCCCACATAACCCTGCGAGCATTTCGAGATCAGCTGTGAGTCCGTCTGGCTGAACATCTCCGGATCCATCAGACCTTCCGCATACCAGTCATGAAAGTAGGTGCCCGCCTCCCGGTAAGCATCCGACACACAGATAAAGTCAACCGTGCCGTCGTCACGCAGTACCAGATCCTTGCAGACGTCGTTTGGCCAGTTGGTAAACCCGAAGCCGGCATAGAAGATATTCTGTCCCCAGCACCACTCGTCAAAACCGGTACTCATGGGAATAGTGCTGCCCGCCGCGTTTCCGTAATATTTCGCACTCATGTCATTGTCCTTGAAGGCTTTGAGTGCAGTGTGCAGTTCCTCCAGCGTCGTGGGCACCGGAAGTCCCAGTTCGTCCAGCCATGCCTTGTTGATCATGGAAAACTGCGGCACGGAATAGATGCTGTAGTCCTCCGCCGCGCCGATACCCGCCGTTCCCATGCGCTCTCCTGACGGCAGGCCGTAGATATAACCGTCGTCCATGGTGATGGCGCTGCAGATATCCGGATTTTCCTCCAGGATCCTGCTTAAATTCGGCATATATTCTTCCGTCAGATAAGGCGTCAAGTCGATGAAGGTACCGTCGTCCCCGTAACGCGATATATCATAGTTGCTGAATCCCACTCCCAAAAATGCGTCCGGCAGTTCCTCTCCGGCGATCCGGATATTGACCTGTTCTGCCAGCGACTCGCTCATGGTCGTCCAGTCGATCTTGATTCCCGTATCTTCCTGCAGGTCGTTTAACACCACATTGTCGGTGTAGCCGGGGCTTAACGCACTCTGCCCGCCCATGATTGCAAACGATGTCTGGGTCGTATCGGGATTCGCCACCCCTTTTTCATGATCGCCGAACTCCTTGCCGCCGCATGCCGTGACCGACAGCGAAAGCCCCATGACCAGCGCCATACCGGCCAGTTTTCCAACCGGTCCGCCTGCCACGCTTCTGCTCTTCCTTCCGTTTCTGCTTCCGCTTCTGTTTTCCCGCGCTGCCTCTGTGTCTGCACAGCCAGTGATCAAAAAGTCTCTGTTTAACTCCTTGTATTTTATCATAACACAAACCGCCTTTCTGTTCAAATCAACCTTTTACGGCACCGGCCATAAAACCTTTTTCAAAATATTTCTGTACAAACGGATAGATCACGAGCATCGGCAGCGCCGCAATGATAATGGAAGAAAACTTGATCATCTCCGTCATCTTGTTCAGTTCCGCAAACCCGCCGGAGATGGTGCTGGCCTGGCTGGCGCTGGCGGAGCTTTTGATCAGGATATTCCGCAGCACCAGCGGCAGGGGCGCTCTTTCCGGACTCGGCAGATAGATCAGGGAGGTGAACCAGTCATTCCAGTACGCCACCATGCTGAACACTACCATTACCGCCATAATGGAACGGCTTAAGGGCACCACGATCTGAATAAAAATCTTCCACTTGGAAGCGCCGTCGATCTGTGCAGCCTCCGTCATCTCCTTCGGGATGCTGTTTTCAAAGAAATTGCGCACGATAATCATATTCCCCACCGCAACGCCGCCGGGCAGAAACAGCGCCCACATGTTATTGATCAGCCCGGTATGCTTGACGATCAGATAGGTCGGCACCATCCCGCCGCCAAAATACATGGTGATGATAAAGAAAATGCTCAAAAACTTCCGGCCCGGCAGTCCCTTGATACTCAGCGGATAGGCTGTCAGATACAGCACCACCACCGAGAACACCGTACCGATGATCGTATATTTGAAACTGTTAAACAGTCCCGTCACGATATGGGGCTCCGCAAACACCGCCTTGTAGCCGTCCAGCGTAAACTGGCTGGGCAACAGGAAGGTCTTGCCCGCAAACACATCGTAGGGATCCGACACCGATGCGATCAGGACATAGTACAGCGGATACGCCACAAGAAACAGCACCACCGCACAGACCGCCACCAGGATAATATCACTCGTTTTCTCGGAAAACCCTGACAGTTTCCCGCTCTTTGTCTTCGTTCTCATTGTTTCCTCCATTTCTGCACTGCTTCTGCTCACAGCTCTTTTCTTATATGAAACTGGTTTCGTCTGATATCCGTCCGGCCATCCTGTTGACCAAAAGCAGCAGGATGATATTGATCACCGTGTTAAAAAGCCCTACCGCCGTGGAATAACTGTACTTGGCATTTTCGATACCCTGTTGGTATACATAAACCGAGATCACGTCACTGGTGGCTTTGTTCAAATCCGTCTGCAGAAGCCAGACCTTCTCGAATCCCACATTCATCAGGCTGCCGGCGCTCATGATCAGATTCAGCACCATGATGGAGGTCAGTCCCGGAATGTCAATATGCCGTATTCTCTGGAATAAGGATGCCCCGTCCACCTTGGCCGCCTCATAGAGCGAAGTGTCGATGTTCGCCAGCGTGGCCATATATATGATGATGCCCCAGCCCGCATCCTGCCAGATACCGGATGCGATATAGATCGTGCGGAAAGCCGACGACTCCGTGAGGAAGTTCCGCCCCGACAATGAAAGATGTGGCAAAAGAAGCCGGTGTCGCGCTGGGCACCGTATCGAAAGTCGTGAACGGCCTTCCGGTGGGTGAACCCTACAGGATCCGTGTCGAAGAAGCCATCCGGAAACTGAATTATCAGGTCAACAGTTACGCCCAGGGACTGAAAGCAAACAGAACCCACACGGCAGCGCTGTTGATTCCCAACACGTACTTCCCCTTTTTCGCCGCCCTCGTCTATCACATCAATCTCGCGCTCCTGAAACGGAAATACAGGATGCTGCTCTGCTCCACCGACTACGACCCGGGACTGGAACAGGAATACGTGGCCATGGCGCAGCAGAACAAGGTGGATGGCATCATCGGACTTACTTACAATCCCGACCTGATCCTTGATGAGACCACGCCTTTTATTGCCATCGACCGCTCCATGGGTCCAAGAATCCCCTGTGTGACCAGCGACAACTTCGCCGGAGGACAGCTGGCCGCCGAGAAGCTGGCGGACCTGGGGTGCCGCAATGTCGCTTTCCTGCGCATCGGCTCTTCCTTAAACAATGAGCCCAACAAGCGCAAGGCCGGTTTCGAGAACGGCTGTCTTTCCCGCGGCCTTTCGTATGAGATGAAGATCCTCAATGACGGGGAATCCTACGAAAAATTTGCCCTGTTTCTCAAAGAGCACATGCAGAATGGAAAGCTGGCCTTCGACGGCATCTTCTGTGTGACGGATACGCTTGCCCATTCGATCATCAAAATGCTCAGCGATATGGGACTGCGGGTTCCGGAAGACGTGCAGGTCATCGGGTTTGACGGCACCAGACACTTTGGAGATCAGGAGTACACCTGCTCCACCATCGTACAGCCTGTGCCAGAGATCGCCGAGATGTGCGTGGAACTTCTCTTACAGGAAAACCGGCAGGCCAAACCGCCGCTGGTCTGCCTGCCGGTAGCTTATGCCTATGGAGGAACGACGAAGGGGTAACGGAATTCCGGTAATAATATACAACTCATCTCCCAGAAACCTGATACCGCCTGTAGACCCGTATTCCCAGAGCCACAGCCAAAAGGGCAAAGAACAGGTACAGCGCCGGCACGATCTGCCAGGAGACAAGACATCGCCCAAACAGCGGAATCATCCTCTCATCGAAAATATTCCGGACTGCCAGAAAATTAGAAGGCTGCCAGTTCCAGATCTGACAGAGCACCCGGCTCTGCTCCGGTATATGGATCATCATACCGGCAATGATCCAGCCGCTGCAGACCGCCAGCGTGGCAAGACTGTTGTGCAGCACCTCCGACAGGACCATCACAAACACGCCCCCTGTTACGGCAGTGACAAGTATGATCCCATATTCGATCAGACATGCCTGCCCCACCGTCAGCGGATAAGAGTATCCTGCATAGGCAAGCTGAAAAACAGCTTCAAAGCCTCCTGCTCCATACAGGCTCAATGCCAGAATGACCGTAAGCGTCTCCATCACCAGCGTCCCCAAAGCCGCAAAACTGATACCCGCCAGAATTTTTGCATAGTATGCGGTGCTTTTCCCTTTGGCGCCGGTCAGGATCAGCTGATCCGTCCTGCGGGTATGCTCCTCCGCAAAGATCCCCGAAAGACTGACCGCCACAAACAAAAGCATCAAAACACCGATCGTCGGCACAAAATGAACCGCGCATCTCCCCAGCCCGTCATAATACAGATAGGTGAC
>VSOD01000029.1 GCA_009774655.1 Lachnospiraceae bacterium | reverse complement strand
TCTTATAATCATTTACATATTTTTTCATTTCTTCCGGAATATCCAGCATCTCATAAAGGGAAGCCGCCCCGTCCCAGCGATTTTCTCCATAAAATCCGCAAACCGTTCGTTACTTCTCCAGTAATTCTTCAACACTGTATCGGGCTTCAACTTCTGTATTTTCTTCGCCATTCTTAATCCTTTCCGGTAATCATAATGCTCCGGTTTCCCTTTCAGTATACTATCAAAACCGGCGGACCGCAAGGAAATGCATACCACTTTCTTTCCACATACAAATTCATAGATAAATAGAAAGCGTCCATTCCTTTATATCTTCCCAAAGAAATGAACGCTCTGATTCACAAAAATAACTCTCTGTTCTTCCATACATTCCAGGCAGGCACACTCAGCCCTTAACGGCACCCATCGCAATACCCTGCGTAAAGTATTTCTGGAAGATAATAAACACGGTGATGATCGGTATTGCCGCCAGCGAAGCGCCCGCCATGATCAGACCGAAATCCGTAGAGTTTTCTGCCTGCAGCTTGGCGATACCAAGTGAAATGGTCAGTTTGCTCGTACTGTTCAACATGATCAACTGCATGAAATAATCATTCCAGCTTGTGATAAAGGTGAAGATCGCCAACGCACCGACACCCGGCTTGATCATCGGCACTACGATCTCGATGAATGTCTTCGCTTCTCCTGCACCGTCGATCCTGGCTGCCTCCAGCATTTCACCCGGAACCCCTTCTGAGAACTGCTTCATCAGGAATACACCGAAAGGCCATCCGACTGTCGGGAAGATCACTGCCCATATCGTATTATACAAGGATAAGGACGACATTTCCCGCAGTAACGGAATCAGAATTACCTGCTTGGGCAGCGCCATCGCACAAACGATCAGGGTAAAAAGCATTGCCCGGCCCCGGAAACGCTTCTTGGCAAGCGCATATCCGGCCATGGCCGATGTGATACAGGTAAGGATCATTGCCATCACAGCCATAAACACGGTATTGACCAGCCAGCGGATCGCTGCCGGCACTACAGGGCCAGCCGTAAAGATCAGCGGATTGCCGTCAGCGGTGAATTTACTGCTGAAAGGAACCGCCAGTTCCCATAACGGCGCTGACTGCTTACTGAAAAGTTTCCTGAAATTATCCAGCACCCATTCCTTCGGGAACCAGTCCGGAGTCGTCGCATTGATAGAGGCATTCGTCTTAAATGCGCCTGTAATGATCCAATACAGAGGGAAAGCAAACAGAATCGCCAGAATCACTAAAACGATGATCGATACGACCGTATATAAACTTCTATGTTTTAAACCTGAATCTGAATTCATACTTTCACCTCCTACTTTTCTTTGGCCAGCTTAAACTGTACGGCAGACAGGAGTGCAATAAAGATCGCAAGCACTACGCCCATCGCATTTCCGTAACCATAGCGATACAGCTTAAATGCCGAATAATAGATATAGTACATAACAGTATCTGTGCTGTGGTTCGGTCCGCCTGACGTTAAGAGCTGGATCAGGGCAAAGCACTGGAAACTGTTGATCGTGGTAATGACCAGAATATAAAGCGTTGTCGGCATGATCAGCGGCCACTTGATCTTCCAGAATTTCTGGATATTATTCGCCCCGTCTACCTCGGAAGCCTCTACCAGCGAAGTATCTACATTCCCAAGCGCTGACACATACAATACGATCGGCTGTCCTACGGAAGTGGTGAACAGGATCAATATGATACACCACAACGCAAATCTTTCGTCTCCCAGCCAGTTGATATTGTTATCGACAACTCCCAGACCTTTTCCAACATAATTGAAGATACCGTAATAGTTATTGAACATCCATTTCCATACTACGGTAACCGCCACCGAACCGGTAACGACCGGCAGATAGAAAACACAGCGGAAGGTAGAAAGAACTGCGCCTTTCATCCTGTAGATCAATGCCGACACCCACAAAGAAAAGATACAAACCGCGGGCACCGAAACAAGTACGATCACGAAAGTATTTTTCAAGGCCCGAAGAAAGATCGGATCCTGCCAGAGTTCCGTGTAGTTTTTCAGTCCGATGAAAACATCCTCCACATCTTTACCCATTGTGGAATCAAAAAAACTCGTATAGACACACAGGATCATCGGGATAACGACAAATCCTACAAAAAAGATTAAATTAGGCAGAAGAAAAAGATACGCCGAACGTGTTTCTCTTCTCACCAGCGCCTTGCTTCTGCCTGTTGCAACGGATGATTTAGCCATGAACACACCCCCTCATTTACTTATTGTATACAGGATAAGGAACATGCCTCCTCATCCATCCCCTGTCCGGCCCTCTATCAGCTGCCGGAACTGTCAAGCTGTCAGGACAGCCGCCGAAACCGGAGATTCCGGTCTCAGCCTGCTGTCCGTGACATTCAGGATTTCCTGCCTTTTCGCAACTGCCTGTTATAGATTATTTTGCAGCAGCCGCATTTGCATTGGTTACAAAGGTTTCTACCTCTGTCGCAACATCTCCGCCTGTACCGATACGCTGCAACATGTTCCACCACTCTGTACGTGCTTCTGCCCAGCCCGGAACTACCTGATAGTAGTCACCCATAGAAGGCATAAAGTGTGTAGAGAATGTATTCATAACGTCTGCTGTATCTGTTCCGTCATAAATGCCTGTCAGAGTCGGACGTACCGGGAAGTAGGTAGAAGCCTTAACGCTCTCATTTACCTGATCAGGATCGTTACAGATAAAGTCGATAAAGGTCTTTGCCGCATCAATCTTAGCCTGGTCGCCGTTATCGAAGATACCAAAGCCCCAGATACCACCGCAAAGCTCTGTCTTGCCGTCATCGGAAGGGAACAGCATCGGGATGATCGTATCGCCGTTGTTTGTCTTGCCTGCTTCGCCGTTGTCGGTATTGGTCTGCTGTGCAGCATTCCAGCACAGGGACATTGCCAGTGTGCCGTTACGGAATAATGTGATCTCCTCACCGCCGTTGATGGAAGCGTCAAAGTTGATGCCTGCCTGCGCATATAATTCTTCCAGCGCCTTGATATTTTCCGGTGTGTTGGCTGTGTACTCCGTATGCTCAGCATTCGTGAATGTGCTGCTGTACAGGTTGTTGATCAGCGCTCTTGTTCCCTGGTCGCCGCCCTGTCCTGAACAGTAGATCGCTGCTACGTTCTGCTGTCCGGAATCATAGACTGCCTGCACTGCTTTCATGAAGTTCTCCGTCGTCCAGGTATGTGTCTCAAGATCCAGATACTGCATAGCATCTGCTGCCTCAAACATAGTCTGGTTGATCGCCATACAATGTGCTACCATGCAGAGCGGATACTCATAGTAAGCGCCGTCTGCTGCCTTACAAGCCGACTCTACGGAATCGTAGATCTCGCCGCCTGCCTCTGTTGCGAACAGGTCAGACAGGTCTACCATCAGGCCGCGTGCACCCCAGTTAGCTACCAGACGCTCCGGTCCTTCCATTACGATGTCAGGAGCCTGGCCGCCTTCGATCGCGGTGTTAACCTGATCGTCACCGTTGGTGTAATCAAGATACTCCACTGTCACGGTAACGCCGGGATATTTCGCATTAAAACTTGCGATCAGGCTGTCAACCGTTGCAGAATCACCCCAGTTACCGATCGGATATGTCCACAGGGTGATGGATGCATTCAGATCTGCACCTGCGCCGTCCTCGGCGGGTGCTTCCGCCTCTGCACTGTCTGTTTCCTCCTCAGCAGGTGTCTCCGCCGGTGTTTCTTCCGCTGCCGGCGTCTCTTCCGCCTCCGGCTCTGCTGCCGGCTGCTCGGATGCGCTGTTACCGCATGCTGCCAATGACATCATCATGGTCAGGGAAAGACCAAGCGCTGCTAACTTTTTCATCGTCTTTTTCATACTTTTTTCTCCTTTTCTTCTCCCTTAATATTTATTTTTCCAGACAGCAGGGAAGATACCCTGTCATCTGTCAAAACCTGAATTTTATTCCGGATTCTCAATCCGGTCCTCCAGCACTGCCCTTTCTTCCTGATCCAGATATCTGGAAAAGATACGTTCCAGGAACAGGGACAACAGGAGCATGGCCGTCACCGGCACGAACAGAACCGGCCACCACCACTCGATCGTAAAGATCGTCATTTCCACCAGCAGCATCACCATCACGACCGTGGACGGAAGATGCTTAAATGTCAGGATGAAGGCTGTCCTGATCAGTTCCTTCACCCGGAATGTAAATCTGCCCATCAGCGGAAACAGATAACACATAATTCCCGCCGGAACCAAGAGCAGTACGTAATAGGTCATATACATGACCGCACCGACGTTACTGGCCGTATTGCCGGCCATCACATGATATCCCCAGGCCAAAAATACGACTGCCGGTATACAGATACAGGTAACCGGTATCCCGACTCTCAGATTATCCCGAAAGGCCCGGACATACATGCCGAAAGCACCGTCCTTCCTGTTCCGAAAAGTCTTCACCACAGTATAATACAATGCCGCGGTTGCCGGTCCGGCCGTGACAAGCGGCATACAAAGCAGCAGCCACAGAAGCGACAGACCTACCAGATCCACACCCTTTGCGATCATCCGGAAAAAGAGATTCTCCGGATCAAAAATATCCTGCCCCATCGGCATCATTCCTTTCCGTTCCCGGACCCAGACTCAAACGATATGCTTGGTCTGCCCGTTCTTGGACTCCAGCGCCCGCAGCGTGTCATCATACATGTCAGCCTTTTCATAACTCTCATGACGTATATAGTAGTTATAGATGATATCGATCATCACGAGAATCGGAAACTGCGGCGATATCATGTTGCCGTGATTTAAATGCTGCAAAGATGCCAGCAGCACTACCTCACTGCAGAAATCCGCATAAATGTCCTTGTCATTGGCCGTAAAGATGACCGTCCTGGCGCCCTTCTTATGTGCTTCCTTAAGCAGATAGAGCACACCCTGCGTCTCCCCGCTCAGCGAAAAGCCGCACACCAGACTCCGTCTGTTCAAAAAGACTGCCTGCATCCGCATCCTGTCCGTATCCTGCAGCGAATCAATATCCACACCGATCCGCATAAACCGGTTCTCCATCTCGCTTGCCGCAAGCCCGGAACTTCCGATGCCGCAGGCTACCACTCTCTCCGCCTGAAAAAGATACTGCACCACCCTTGCGATCTGTGTTTCATCCATCAGGCTGTATGTTTTGCTGAGCAGATCCTGATAGGTATTCAGCACCAGCCTGGTACTGTCTGCCGTCACCTCGCCTTTTCTCATGAAAGTCTTTTCATACTGATAGATAAATTCCCGGTATCCGTGGAATCCGCACTTCTTCGCAAATCTCGAAAGTGATGCTTCGGATACAAATATCGTCCTGGCTACATTCTGAGCCGAGAAATCCATATCCTCTTTGTTATTGATAAAAAAATCTGCTATATTCTTTTCAACATTCGTTAAACTGTCATATCTTGCTTCTATGATCGGAACGATCGACTTTATGTAACTGTTCATCCTCTGTCACTCTTTGCTCAAATGATTGTTCTTTCATCCCACTTGATGCTATGATATAGAAAAACCCAAAGGAGGGACACTTATGAGTTCTGTATCCAAGACCATCGTCTGTTACGGCGATTCCAACACCCACGGCTACAATTCAGCCAACATGGGGCGCTTTACCGAAAAAGAACGCTGGACCTGTCTTCTGGCCGATCTGCTTGGCCCCGGTTATCTGGTCCGCGAAGAAGGCCTGAGCGGGCGGACCACCTCTTTCGACGATCCCCTTTTCGAAGGCTTAAACGGCTTCGCCTTTCTTCATCCCTGTATGATGACCCATGAACCGCTTGATCTTCTGATCATCATGCTCGGCACCAACGATGTGAAGCAGCGTTTCAGCGCTACGCCCGGCAATATCGCCAAAGGCATGGAGCGACTCGTAAACAAAGCGATCCATACACCGGATGCCTGGAGAAGTCAGCCCAATATTCTGATCATCGCGCCGCCGCCCATCGAGAAAGGCTATTACGAAACAAGCATCGGCCCTGAGATGGGAAAAGACTGTATGGAAAAATCCATGGCGCTCTCCCCTCTCTATCAGGACATCGCCGAAAGGCTGCACTGCCATTTCCTGGATGCCGCGTCGATCCCCGGCCTCGGTATGTATCCCTATGACTATATGCATCTAAGTCTGGAGGCGCATCGGCTGCTGGCTGAAAAGCTCGCCGCGCTGATCCCGCAGATCTGTTAGCAGATCCCGGCCTTTGCCTCACGGATCATTCTGGCTGCCTCTTCCACGATCGGCATATCCTCTTTGATCAGATCAGTCAGGGGCCTGCGCACACCGCCGATGTCCAGGCCTTCGTTGATCCGCAGGATTTCTTTGATGACAGCATACATATTGCCGTGTGCCGCACACATCTTATAGATGACTTCATTGGCCTGATACTGTACCTCACAGGCTTTCTTCAAGTCCCCTGCTTCCACCAGTTCGTTCATCTTCAGGAACAGTTCCGGCATAACGCCATAGGTACCGCCGATACCGCCTTCCGCACCGATCACACGGCCGCTGATAAACTGCTCATCCGGTCCGTTGAAGATAATGTAATCCTCTCCGCCGGCCTGCTTGAACAGCTGGATATCCTGCACCGGCATGGACGAATTCTTGACGCCGATCACTCTCGGATTCTCCCGCATCTTCGCAAACAGGCTCTGTGTCAGAGAAACCCCTGCCAGCTGCGGGATATTGTAGATGATAAAATCGGTATCCGGCGCTGCATCGCTGATATCGTTCCAATATTCCGCGATCGCGTATTCCGGCAGATGAAAATAAATCGGCGGGATACAGGCGATCGCATCCACCCCAAGCCCCTGCGCATGGGCCGCCAGCTCTTTGCTGTCCTTCGTGTTATTGCAGGCTACATGCGCGATCACCGTCAGCTTGCCGGCCGCTGCTTCCATTACATTTTCCAATACGACCTTACGGTCTTCCACGCTCTGATAGATACATTCCCCGGAAGAGCCGTTGACATAGATGCCCTTCACGCCTTTTCTGATAAAGTATTCCGTCAGCGCCCGCACTCTCTCCGGGCTGATATTGCCTTCCCCGTCATAGCAGGCATAAAATGCGGGAATGATTCCCTTATATTTATCCAGGTTTCTCATATCTGATACTTCTCCCCCTTCTCCGGCACGCTGCCACCTTTTCTGTGCACCGCCGGTATCAAATCCTTTTGTTCACTCTTACTCCAGTGCTTCCGCGAATGCTTTCGTGATCAGCTGGGGTCTGGTAATGATCGAACCGACAACGACACTGAACACTCCCAGTTCCACAACCCGTTTTGCCTTCTGCGGGGTATTGATATTCCCTTCCGCGATCACTCTGTGCTTCGCCTTCGCAACGATCTCCCGGATGATCTCAAAATCATTGCTCTCTATCTTGTCATTCCGGCTCTGCTCTGTATACCCGACCATCGTTGTTCCGATAAAATCAAATCCCAGTTCATCCGCATGAAGCGCTTCTTCGATGGTAGAGCAGTCAGCCATCAAAAGCTGCTCCGGATATTTCTCTTTGATCTGATGAAAAAATGCGTCCAGCGTCAATTCTCCCGGCCGCAGCGCACCGGTGGCATCCACCGCAATGATCTCCGGCCTGACTTCCATCAGCTCGTCAACTTCTTTCATTGTAGGCGTGATATAAACCCTGCTTCCTTCATAATCACGTTTCACGATGCCAATGATCGGCAGATCAACCTGTGACTGGATCTCTTTGATATCCTCTTTGGTGTTGGCCCGGATTCCGAATGCTCCGCCCTCTTTGGCCGCCAGCGCCATCCTGCCCATAATATAGGAAGAATGCAGCGGTTCATGCGGAAGCGCCTGACAGGATACAATCAATTTCCCTTTTAATTGTTCTACTTTACTCTCTACCACTTCTCCTCGCCTCTTTTCTCGTCACCATTTTGACAGCTATAGTTCACATTATATCATTAAAGAAATTGTTTTCAATACGATATGTTTTTCAGAAAGTTCTTTCATATTTTTTGTGTAATTCACCTTTTTCTTGAGTGATTATGATTAGTTTTTTGTCATATCCATACAAAAAACTGTATATGATTTCATTATTTTAACCGTGAATACTGAAAACCGGCTCCTACGATTCGTTCAATTCTGCTTCCCAAAGAAGGGGATATTGCCGGACGTACCTGCAATATCCCCCTCTCCCTGTCATATCATGACATTATATCAGATCTTCTTCTCATATTCCCGGCAGGCGGCCCATGCGGCGCCGAGCATACCGGCTTTGTTTCCCAGTCCTGCCTGCACCACGCGGACATTTCCGAACGAAGGCATGATATGTTCCTGCAGCAGCTTCTGCACGTTCCGGATCACATATTCCTGCTCCATGATCCCGCCGCCCAGAACCGCAAGCGAAGGATTAAAGATATGTACCAGTGTGGTCAAGCCGTAGACGATCTCTGCGATCCACTGATCAACCAGCTCCCGCACCTGCGGCGATTCCAGCTGTGCAAAGATCTCCCGCCCGTTGTGTAGTTCCGGAAACTGTGCCCTTACACGCTGTACAAGAGCCGTTGTCGATGCATACCGTTCATAACAGCCGCTGAAAATATCCGTCCCGGGATCCCGATGCTCCGGATGCGTCACGATACCGCCAAATTCTCCGGCCGAGTATCCGGAACCGGTATACACTTCCCCGTTCATGACTATGGCGCCTCCCACACCTGTTCCATAGGTCAGACACAGGAAATCCGGCGTTCCTTTGCCGGCTCCATAGTAGGCCTCTCCGATGGCCGCACTGTTGACATCGTTCTGCACGGCCGTCGGCACGTGAAACTTCTTTTCGATCCGTTCCCTGATCTGCATCCCCGTATAACCGGGGATATTCTCATTGGCAAAGAGAATGGATCCCTTCTCCACATCCACCTGTCCGGCCGTGCTGATACCGACCGCCTGAAAGTCCCCATACTGGCCAAGAATCTCCAGAACCGTCTGCATCACATGTTCTCCGCCCAGCCCGGCATTCGTGTCCGTCTCTTTCACTTCCCCGATCTGCCCCGCTTCCCAGATGCCCGACTTGATACTTGTTCCTCCAATATCAACTACCGCTGCCCTCATATTGTTCTCCATTTCCACGCTGCTTCCTGCGCTCTTCTTTTTCTCTTTCTACAGACAGCACCCTTACCGGATGCCCTTTCACCAGCCATCCCGCTCCCTTTCACATACTGCCTTTCATACACCGCCTTCCATGCACACCGACACGTCCGGCCCAGCCTCCAATACAGTCAAAACTGTCACTTCCGCACTTTGATCACGGCCTTACGGATCCGCTCTTCGCAGCCCTCTGCCGCCACGCCCGGCATATGCGGTTCCGTGGGCATACAGATAGCGAATTTCCCCGGCTCCAGATGGCAAACCGTCTCACAGGTGCAGATTCCCATACCGATATCCCCGTTTCCGCTGTATGGCTTCGTGATCTCCTGAAACTCCTGAGCAAAAAGAATATCCTCTCTTCCGGAAAGATCGATCTGAATATCGTAATATTCCTCATGAAACTCATATTCCTTCCTGTCAGCCTTCGTATCCGCCTGCATGATATTCACAAAAACCTCGTCTCCCTCAATCTCATGCCTGCCGTCCTCCATCTGCGCCAGATCTGTCTCAGTCATATAACGCAGCGCCCGGTCCAGATTCCTGCTGATCCCCATATAACGCTGCGCATTTTCTGTTTTGTCATAAATCATTCTGTTCTCTCCTTTCCAGCCGTTCTTCCTGTATCGGTGTCATACAGCGCCTGCCTGCGCTGCCTTTGAAGATATGAACCGTACATTCCGATCATTGTAATAACACCCTGCAATAACACCTTAACACATATGAGCCTGTATTCCCAGCAGAAACTTTAAAACATCCGTAACGGTATGGCCCGCGGCGAAAAGGCAGAAGAATTTTTTATCTTCCGGTCAGCTCTGTGGCGCCGTCACGCTGCGCCTGATCTGCACCAGCAGAAGCACCATGCTGACCCCCAGCAGGATATGTCCGATTCCGGCCATGCCGGAGATCGCCGCATCCATGCCCCGGGAAAGCGCAGGCGCCAGTACCTGTGTCAGGCCCCGCACGACAAACATCACCGCGGTCAGGTTCAGCCCGATATGATAGGCAGCCAATACCCGCCCGGTCTTTGCATCAGTGAAGGAAAAATTCTTTTCCAGCAGGAGCAGCAATAGGAAAAATACCATACCCAGCAGGAAATAATGGGTGTGAACCACAGAGAGCGTGGTCTTGCCGGTAAAACCGTTAAATTTGGTAAACTCCCGATAAAACACGCCGCCGGCCATCGCAAAAACAGCGTACAACAGAGCCGTATTCATATAGCGTTTCATAGTCAATCCTCCTCTTATCTACCTTCCTGTTTCATAGCGGAATATCCGATCAGTACCGTCCATATATAGGCGCATGTCTTGGGGATCATCAACATCCCGATCATGGGAATGGTGTTGGCCCACAGCACTACCGGAATGTAGAAGCCAAAGCTCAGCACAATGGTCAGCCACATCCAGCCAAAAGCCCTGTCCCCGTGCTCCTTCGCACTGCGGTAAAACAGCACGATCACCAGAAGGCCAAGCAGCGCAAAGGGAATATTGCGGTAAATGCCCCATGAGAGCGGCGCTTCTGCACTCAGCCACTGGTTCTGGGGCATCATGCACAGCACGATCCGCACGACACCAAGACCGTAGACGGCGGCGGTAAGGCCGCCCTGGCCGCTGATCTTATACCGCTGCCGCCAGACATAATAGAGCAGCACATAAAAAACTGTCATCGTCACCGAAGTGATCCACTTTCCAAGACCCAGAGGAACGGTATAGTTCTCCAGACCGGTGGTACAGAGCGCCAGAGCGCGGGGCACCAGATGGAACGAGTCGCCCGCTCCCAGCACGACCGCCATCCAGCCGAACAGACTGAACTGGCGCTCTCCTTTGCTGCCCCGGATCATCAGGATCCCGATGGTAATGACAGAAACCAGATAGACAGCATCAAACAGGGTTTCTACGATTGCTTGCATGATTCATTCTCCTTTATGATTTTACTTCCCCTTGTTGAACATCGTTCATTTTTTCAGGAAAAGAAAAGTGCACTTCGCACACTTCACTTTTAATGCTCCCGCAGGCACAGCCTTCATCCTGTCCCCGAAACTGCATACTTTTGCCCGGAAGACTGCACGCTTTTACCCGGAAGACTTCCGCGGCGTTCCGCTCTCAGTAAAGAGTCCTGCGGACGATCTCCAGCACCGCGGACGGATCATAGTCCTGCCGCAGCAAAGCGGACAACATCAGTGAAAATACAACATCCGCAAATCTTTCCGCCGTAAACTGCTCCGTAAAGGCATCCGCCCGAATTCTGACATCCCGCTTTAAGACGGCACACAGTTCGTTCAGGATATGCTGCCAGGTCTGCTGCATCTTCCGTCTGCCGTCAGATTTATCTTCCTGCATAAACCCCAGAGAATGAAGGGTAAAAAATCCGGGATACTGCTTACAGCCATACTCCATCTGTCCATACATCCAGGTAATACAGTCCTGTGTATCCTGAAACACAGCCCCGTCTTCCGGACGATGAAAGATCTCGCACCAGACACTTTCTACCGCAGCACTCACCAGCGCGGCTTTGGAATCGAAATAGTTATAAATGGATCCCACCGACACCCCGCAGGCCGCCGCAACGGAACGGATATTGACCGCAGACCATCCCTGCCGCCGGATCAGTTCCCGGCTGGTCTGTAAAATATCTTCTTTCGATGTCACAACAGTATTCATTCGACCACCTCAATATGAACTATGTTCATTATCGCTGATCACAGCACTCTTGTCAAGTACTTTTCCGCTGCAAAAAGTTATCCGAAAAAGATTATCTAAAAAGGGTATCTGAAAAAAGGTATCCCGCAAAAGTAAAAACAAAAAAGGATTATGAAAACCGCCGGAAACGGGCCTCTCCAAAGCCTCACAGCTTCTTTGAGATTCCCCGCTCCCGGCGGTCCGGTATGAAATATTATGGTCTGACTGCGGTTTTCCGCCTTAGGCGCACCGCCGCTTCCTACAGCATCCAGTCTCCAAACAGGCTGTTACCGTAAAATGACGATGTCGAACTTCCAAGACCCATTCCTCCGATCAAGTTCTGCAGCATATAATTCTGCAGGACATTCTGCCCGGTCAAAGTCTGGTATCTGTTCTGTGTACTGCCCGCAGCACGGTCCCCGGTATAGTACTCCTTCACCTTATTCATGACTGTCTTCTCCCATTCCGGATCGGACTCCATCTTCGCAAAAGCTTCCCGGATAATGATGTCATCTACTGTGGTAAAGGCAGGATTTACCGTAGTCGCCTGCCGGTCCACCGCCTTCTTCATCACTGCGGCATAATCGGCGTAACGGTCTGTATCCTTTCTGCGTATCGTACTGCCGGCCTTCACACTGTGATCCGACGCAATTCTGCCTATGCCAAGATCATTGATATACATGTTGCTCTCCCCTTCCTGTCCTGTCGATCCAGAAAGTCCCGCTTCCTGTTTCGACCATTATAGCACAGGCGGTTCCTTCTGAGCGCAAAATGTCACCAAACCATAGGAAAATGTCATAAAAAACTTACTGCTCCAGCGCCTGCGCACACTGTTTCAGATACGCCGTGATCTCAAGATGCTGCGGACATGCACGTTCGCATTGCTTACAGTCGATACAGGCCGATGCCTGTCCCGCACCTTCCACTGCTTTCTGATAATCGGCAACAGCCTCCGACAGCTTTCCGCTGCCGAGATGTTTATTCATGGCGGTGAAGATTTCCGGAATCGGGATCTGTTTCGGGCATCCTTCCGTACAATAATGACAGGCCGTGCAGGCAATCTCCGGCGATCTGCTGAGAATCTTCTGCACCTGTTCGATGATGCGCTGCTCTTCCTCCACAAGCGGCTGGAACGCCTTCATATAGGACAGATTATCCTCCATCTGCCGTATATCGGACATACCGGACAGAACGGTGAGGATGCCATCCAGCGAAGCAGCATAGCGGATCGCCCAGGACGCGCAGGACATATCCTCATGGCATCCTTCAAACAGCCGCTTCACTGCTGCCGACGGATTCGCCAGACTGCCGCCTTTTACAGGCTCCATGATCACCACCGGTTTTCCGTGTTTTCTGGCTACTTCGTAGTTAGCCCTTGACGCCACCGACGGATTCTCCCAGTCCGCATAGTTGATCTGCAGCTGTACAAATTCCACCTCCGGATGCTCTTTTAACAGCTGGTCAAGCAGCTGCGGGCCGCCGTGGAAGGAAAAGCCCAGATGCCTGATCAGGCCCTTCTCCTTCTGCTCTCTGGCAAATTCCCACAGATGGTACTCATCGTATTTCTTATAGTTGTCCTCCATCAGTGCGTGAAGCAGATAAAAGTCAAAATATCCTGCCCCGGTCCGCTCCAGACTAGTCGCAAACTGCTCCTTCGCCGCCTTCTCACTGCCCGCCGCCATGGCATTGATCTTCGTGGCCAGCGTATAGGATTCGCGGGGATGCCGCTCAACCAACGCTTTCTTTGCAGCCTCCTCCGATCCCTGATATACAAATGCGGTATCAAAATAAGTAAAGCCTGCTTCCAGGAACATATCTACCATCTGCTTTACCTGCTCAATGTCAATCTCTTCCCCCTTTTTGGGCAGACGCATCAAACCGAATCCCAGCTTCTGCACATCTTTTCCAAAATACTCTGACATTCTCTTTTCCTCCTTGTTCTTTTTATTTTCGAAGGATCTTATCCATCGTTTTCCCTTTGGCCAACTCATCCACCAGCTTGTCCAGATAACGGATCTCCTGCATGAGCGGCGCCTTGATCTCTTCTACCCGCACACCGCAGACTACCCCTTTGATCAGTCTTCTCTTTTCATTCAGAGACGGCGCCTTTCGGAAAAAATCGCCGTAAGTGACCGCCCCTTCCTGCATTGCCAAAAGCTCCTCCTGCCGGTACCCGGTCAGCCACCGGATCACCTCATCCACTTCGTCCTGCGTCCTGCCCTTCTTTACGGCCTTATTGACAAGCAGACCGTAAATCTTCGCAAAATCCATCTGATATACCTTCTCTGGCTCCACTTCCAAACCCCTGCCTTTCTGCATCCTCTGCCGCTACTCCCGCTCTCTGATCGTCACCCGCACTTTATCCCCCGTCTGCTTGCCGATCTTAAGACGGATATCCTTGCGCAGGCCGATTATATAACAGATGCTGCCGTCCTCATTTCTGACTCCCATATTGACCACGCTGCCGTCATAAGGCTCGCCGTCAAATGTGGCATGTACCTTCACTCTTCCTCTGCCGAATTCCTCCCTGATATCATAAGGAAAACTCACGTAAGCGCCGCCCTTCCCGTCCGCTTCACAGACCAGGGCTTCATATTCATACACTTTTCCGTTCATCTACCATACCTCTTACTTGCAGCTCATATAAGACGTACCATTTATGCCGTATAAATTCATTATAGGGGAAGACCGGTAAATAAACAAGATAAATAAACACCGTTTAACCTGTTCTTATTTTCTTATATTCTTATTTTCTCTTGCATTCTTCGACAAATATGTTATAATATATAAGATGCATGGGGATATAGCTCAGCTGGGAGAGCGATACGTTCGCAACGTATAGGTCACGAGTTCGAGTCTCGCTATCTCCATATAAGAAGTGCCGGAAACGCTTGCTTTAGCGGATTGCCGGCACTTCTTTTTTGTGCGGTGGTTTTCATTTCATTACGATCGGGAGCCTGGTGCCCAGTCTGCACAACAGTTCATTGCTGATACTGCCCGCACTTTGCGCAACAACAGGCGCCGATACATTCTGCTCCTCCTCTGTCCCTATCAGCGTCACGATATCCCCGACTTTCACATTTTCCGCATCTGTTATATCTACGGTAAGCTGGTCCATACAGATGCGACCGACAACAGGCACGGACTGCCGGTTTACCAGCACAGAGACATTTTTACCGGACAGGCTTCCCGGAAAGCCATCTCCATATCCAACCGGTATGACCGCAATCCGACTGTCACGTCCGGCCACAAAAGTTCTGCCATATCCAACGCTGTCTCCTTTGCCGATAAAACGGATCAGGACAACCCTGCTTTTCAGGGCAAGCACCGGACGCAGGGCCGGCTGCAGCACCGCCTCATTGTCCGGGACGCTTGAAACGCCATATAACGCAATCCCCACTCTTACGTAATCACAGACAAGGTCAGGATAGTTCAGGAAACCGCAGCTGCTTTGTATATGCAGTTTCGGCAGCTGTATCCCGCTATTCTTTAAGGCATCCGTCAACCGATAAAAGCTGTCGATCTGCCGTCTCGTAAATGCAATGTCCTCCGGCAGCCTGCTGTCCGCACAGCACAAATGCGTATATATCCCACATATTTTCAGGTTTTTCATCTCAAAAACCTTTCTGACCGCCGAAATCTCTTCGCCGGATATTCCGAGCCTGTGCATACCCGTATCAATCTTAATATGAGTCTTTACGGCAGCGTTCCGGCTGTTTAAAGCCCGTGCATACGCAAAGTCCAGCAGGGTCTGTGTCAGATCATATTTTTGCAGATCCTGTACGCGTTTCACATCTGTATAGCCGAGAATAAGGATTTCTCCGCGGATGCCATGCTTTCTGAGCTGTATGCCTTCTTCAACGGTGGCAACTGCAAATGCTGTGATCTCCATCTGATTCAGAACCGTGGCTGTTGCACAGGCTCCATGACCGTATGCATCCGCTTTGACGACAGCCATCAATTCGCAGGCCGGCGGTATCGCTTCTCTCAGTATCCGCACATTATGCTTCAAATTCTCTATATTCAGCTCAATCCAGGATCGTTCTGTTGCTGTTTCCATGCCTCCCTCACTTTCTCAGCCTGTTTATCTGCATCTGTCAGGATGCGCATCGGCTGTGAAACAACCGTACAGCCATCGGGAACATCCGTAATGACTACTGCACCGGCGCCAATCTTTACATCATTTCCTATTTTTATACCGCCGATCAGGACAGCTCCTGCACCGATCAGGCAGCGTTCCCCGATCACGGGCGCTTTCCTGTCTGCTTCTCCGATCGTTACGTTTTGATAAATGCGGCAACCTTCTCCTATCCGGGCATAGCGCGAGATAAAAATCCCATGCAGGCCATGGGGAAGTGACAACCCGCCCTCTATGACCGTATCCGGCCCGATATAACCGCCATGCCGGTGTGCACATCTGCTCAACAGAAACGTCAGGATATCATGCACGATGCCATCCCGCCCCGCCATTTTCTGCAACCGGTAGAGTCGCCAGAAATAATGCAGATCGTCTCCTCTTGCAAAATCAATGATCCTTCTTCTGATCCTCATAATGACCTCCCTCTCTACAATCTTCCCCTCTTTTCATACCGTATCAACTCATCACAAATACAGACTCAACAATTTATCCAACACTTCCGTAAAAGACAGCCCGATGCCTTTCATCATATTGGGATAGCGGCTATGGGCAGTAAATCCGGGAATTGTATTTACTTCATTAAATACAATCTCACCGGACGATGTATAGAACATATCCACTCTTGCAAATCCTGAACATCCCAAAGTCCTGTAGATGGCCATGGCGGTTTCCTGTATCCTTTCTTCTGTTTTCCGCTCCACTCTGGCAGGCATATAGATTCTGGAAGACTGCAGTGTATACTTCTCTGTATAGTCGAAAAAACTGCCGGACAGTGCAACCTCATCGACTCTCCCCACAGTCAGTACCTCATCGCCGAGTATGGCGCATCCCACTTCCGATCCATCGACTTCCTCCTCCACGATAACTTCCGTATCATAGGTAAAGGCAAATTCCACAGCCGAAAAAAGCTCCTGCATTTTCGTTATTCTTGTGATGCCCAGAGACTATCCCGCCCGCAGGGGTTTTACAAAAAGCGGACAGGATAAGGATTCCTTCACTTTCCTGCAGGCGGCCTCCTGATCAGCCTGCCGGAAAGCTACCGCTTTCGGAACTGCTATGCCTGCAAGGCCAACCAGTTTATGCGCCCTGTCCTTATCCATGCAGAGCGCCGACGAGAGTGTGCCGCAGCCGGCAACCGGAATCCCCGCCAATTCAAACAGACCCTGTAAGGTGCCGTCTTCACCGTTTCTGCCATGCAGAACCGGCAATACCAGATCGACCGGTATCCTCCTGCACCCGTCCCCGTCAAACACCAGAAACCCCGGCGCCGGACGGCTCTGGGAAACCGCCACCGAATGCAGGTTTTCTTTCTTCTCAGCCCAACTGTTGTCCCTGATCTGTTCCAGTCCGCCCGTATAATGATACCATTCTCCCTCCCTTGTAATGCCGACAGGAAAAACCTCAAATTTATTCTCATTCATATTTTGCAGGACAGAAAATGCCGACTGTAAAGACACCTCATATTCTGACGAATGACCGCCGAAAATA
>VSOD01000289.1 GCA_009774655.1 Lachnospiraceae bacterium | reverse complement strand
CGTCAGATGTTTATAAGAGAGAGCGGTATTTTCAGGAGCTTAAGGCCTTAAGGCCGGATGCGTTGATCATCGCGGATCCGGGTATGTTTATGCTGGCCCGTGAGATCTGCCCGGAGATTGACATTCACATCTCCACCCAGGCCAACAACACCAACTATATGACGTATCGTTTCTGGCAGCAGCAGGGGGCGAAGCGGGTGGTCTCCGCGCGGGAGCTGTCGCTGGCGGAGATCCGGGAGATCCGGGAGAAGATTCCGGAGGAACTGGAGATTGAGAGCTTTATCCACGGGGCCATGTGCATTTCCTATTCGGGAAGGTGCCTGCTCAGCAGCTATTTTACAGGACGGGACGCCAATCACGGGGCGTGTACCCATCCCTGCCGCTGGAAGTATGCGGTGGTGGAGGAGACACGGCCGGGAGAATATCTGCCGGTGTATGAGAATGAAAGGGGAACTTATATTTTCAATTCCCGGGATCTTTGTATGATAGAGCATATTCCGGAGATGATCGAGGCCGGGATCGACAGCTTTAAGATCGAGGGACGGATGAAGACGGCTCTTTATGTGGCAACGGTGGCGCGGACTTATCGGCGGGCGATCGACGATTGTCTTGTGTCCGTAGAAAAGTACAGGGCGAATATGGACTGGTATCTGGCGGAGATCGCCAAGTGTACCTATCGGCAGTTTACGACGGGATTCTACTTCGGCAGGCCGGATGAGACGACACAGATTTATGATAACAACACGTATGTGAACGAATATACGTATCTGGGGATCGTGGGTGAGCTTGTGCAGACGGCAGGCAGAACCTGTGCCCGTATCGGACAGCGGAATAAATTCTGCGTGGGGGATCGTATCGAGATCATGAAGCCAGACGGGCGTAATGTGCCTGTGGAGGTGCTGGCCATGTACAACGAGGCGGGGGAGTATGTGGAATCCTGCCCGCATTCCAAACAGGTGATCGACGTGGCGCTGTCCGTTGTGCCGGAGCGCTTCGATATTCTAAGGGTGCAAAGCAGTTGACCGCAGGCGCGGGACGGCGCGGCCATGTTTTGGCGGCACTGGGTGTTGTGCGCTCTGAACAGCGGACAGGGGCCGGAGGCCTCAGAATCCGTCAGAAACTACAAAATTTCAATTATGGTATTGCATTTTTGAAAAAAGTAGGGTATTTTAGAAAAAGGTTGTTGACCGGCATAGTGGTATCCAGAACGATGATGTTCCAAAAGGTTTATTTTTGGAACATTTTTTTATGCCATCCATATAAGGCAGAGAGGAATGTGCGCCGACAGCCGGCTATCAGGTTACGCAGTCGATGATTCATGACGGTTTCCAAGGGTGAGGAGAAGGAGGCATGGTGAAAGATGAGCAAGGTGTTTAATGTGGAAGAGATTTTCGGTAAGAACGTGTTCACGCTCGGCAAGATGAAAGAGAGACTGCCGAAGAACGTGTACAAAGAGGTGGTAACGGTGATGAACGAGGGCGGCGAGCTGTCCAAGGCGGCCGCCAACGTAGTTGCCAAGGAGATGAAGGACTGGGCGGTGGAGAACGGCGCGACCCATTATACCCACTGGTTCCAGCCGCTTACCGGCATCACGGCGGAGAAGCATGATGCATTCGTAGCACACCCAGACGAGGAAGGACGGATGCTGACGGAATTCTCCGGTAAGGAGCTGATCAAGGGTGAGCCGGATGCTTCCTCATTCCCGTCGGGCGGCCTGCGCGCCACGTTTGAGGCAAGAGGGTATACGGCATGGGACATCACGTCTCCGGCGTTTCTGAAAGAATCCGGATGCGGGACGATCCTCTGTATTCCTACGGCATTCTGCTCTTATACGGGGGAGGCTCTTGACAAGAAGACGCCGCTTCTGCGCTCCATGCAGGCACTGAGCGAACAGGCGCTGCGCATCGTCAGGCTGTTTGGCAATACGGGGGCGACGAAGGTGACCGCGTCCGTAGGACCGGAACAGGAGTATTTCCTGGTGGATAAAGATCTGTATATGCAGAGAACGGATCTGAAGTTTGCGGGACGCACGCTGTTCGGGGCGCCTGCGCCGAAGGGACAGGAGATGGAGGATCACTACTTCGGTGTGATCAGGGAGCGCGTCGGCGCGTACATGAAGGATCTGAACGAGGAGCTGTGGAAGCTGGGGGTCACGGCCAAGACACAGCACAATGAGGTGGCGCCTGCGCAGCATGAACTGGCGCCGATCTATGAGACGGCCAACATTGCCGTGGACCACAACCAGCTTGTGATGGAAGCCATGAAAAGAGTGGCGATCCGCCACGGCATGAGATGTCTGCTCCATGAGAAGCCCTATGCGGGTGTTAACGGCTCCGGCAAGCACAATAACTGGTCCATCACGACAGACAACGGTGTGAACCTGCTTGATCCGGGCGAGACGCCGAATGATAACATCCAGTTCCTGCTGGTGCTGGCCTGCATCATGAAGGCGGTGGATACCCATGCGGATCTGCTCAGGCAGTCGGCTTCCGATGTGGGTAACGACCACAGGCTGGGCGCAAATGAGGCGCCGCCGGCGATCATCTCCATCTTCCTGGGCGAACAGCTGGAGGATGTGGTGGAGCAGCTTATCGAGACGGGAGAGGCCACCAGCGTCAAAGAAGGCGGCAGGCTTCGCACAGGCGTCAAGACGCTGCCTGATGTTAAAAAGGATGCGACGGACAGAAACAGACCTTCCCCCTTTCCCTTTACGGGAAATAAGTTCGAGTTCCGGATGGTCGGTTCCGCGGATTCCATCGCCAGCCCGAATACCACGCTGAACGCCATCGTGGCGGAAGCATTCTGCGAGGCGGCGGACAGACTGGAGAAGGCGTCGGAGAAGGATCTGGAGCTGGCGATCCATGATCTGATCAAGGAATACATGGCGAAGCACCAGAGGATCATCTTCAACGGCAACGGCTACGCGGACGAGTGGGTGGAAGAAGCGGAAAGAAGAGGACTGCCGAACATCAAGTCGATGATCGAGGCGGCAGGCACACTGACGACGGATAAGGCCGTGAGGCTGTTCGAGAAATTCCACATCTTTACAAAGGTGGAGCTGGAGTCCCGCGAGGAGATCATCTACGAAACGTATGCGAAGACAATTAATATAGAAGCGCTTGCCATGATCGACATGGCGGGCAAGCAGATCATTCCGGCAGTGGTGAAATATTCTAGGTCGCTTGCGGACACGGTCAACGCCGTGAAGGAGGCGGGTGCAGACCCGGCGGTGCAGGCGGAGCTTTTGCAGAAAGTCAACACCGGACTGGCGGCTATGCAGGCGGCACTGCGTAGACTGGAAGCGGTGGAGAAGGAGGCTTCCGCCATGACAGATGCGAAGGCGCAGGCTTTCTTCTATAAAGATACCGTCAAAGCCGCAATGGAAGAGCTGCGCGCGCCGGCGGATGAGCTGGAGATGATCGTTGACAAAAAGATCTGGCCGATTCCTACTTATGGCGAGTTGATGTTTGAGATTTAGAGAATACTTCTGGTACTTCTCCGGGGCGGCAAAATGCTCTGCCGCCGCCCCGACTCCTTAATCAGAGGCAGTCTTTTGCACGGCGAAAGTACCTTTTTGGGCTTTTGCAGTAAAAAAATTCAAAAAAATGAAAAAAATTAATAAAAAGGCTTGCAAAAGGAAAGAATATCCTATATAATCATTAATTGTTGATGGGCTATCGCCAAACGGTAAGGCAACGGACTCTGACTCCGTCATTTCAAGGTTCGAATCCTTGTAGCCCAGCTGAGAGGAACCCGGCAGAGATGATCCGCCGGGTTTTCTTATGACCGGAAATGCAGTGTTTATGCGGGTTTCGCGTAGGTTTTCTGATTTCATATCATTAGATTCGAAATTTTTCCATATAAGCTGTAAAAAGGTTTTACTGAAAAATGCTGAATCCTGAGTAGTTGTTCTGTTGGATTGGGAGGAAGTCCCGTGGAGATGCCTTGGCTAGGGAGCGTAAAGGCAGTTCTGAATCTGTATCTTGGCGGTCAGGCAGTGGGAGAAGCAGGAGCGGAGCTGTTATATGGGGTAGAAAATCCCAGCGGAAAACTGGCGGAGACATATCCTATTTCTTATGAAGATTGTTCTTCTTCGGAGACATTTGGCATAAACCCGAGGCAGGTGGAGTATGCGGAGAGTATCTATGTGGGATACCGCTATTATGAAAAGGCAGGGATACCGGTGCAGTTTCCCTTTGGGCATGGGCTTAGCTATACTCGGTTTAAATTTGCCGATATACAAGTGAAAATGGGGGAAAGTGTAATAGATACATCATCGGCTTGCAATATGGCAGATAATGAGTCAAAAATTCTTGTTTCCTGCAAAGTGAAAAATATAGGGGATAGGTCAGGTGCAGAGACAATACAGGTTTATGTGGCTGACCAGACACCTGATATTTTTAAGGCTGAGAAAGAATTAAAAGGCTTTTACAAAGTATATCTGGAGGCTGGCGAGGAGAAGGAAGTGTCTTTGGAATTGGATTGGAGAGCCTTTGCCCATTATGATGTGAGTACAGGAAAGTGGGAAGTGCTGACAGGAAAATACAAGATTCTAATCGGTTCTTCAAGTGAAGATATCAGGCTGATGCAGGAGGTCAATGTGGAAGGAACAGTGGACTTGTTAGGATACGAGGCGATACCGGATTGGTATATCCGGCCTTCGGGCAAACCGACAGTATCAGATTTTGAAAAAATCTATGGACAGGAGATCAAACCCTTTGAACCGGAAAGGCCCGGAGAATATACGCTGCTGAATACGATGAATGATATGAAAGAAAATCCTGTGGTACAGCAGATCATGAGCGGCATGAGGGAAGGAATTCTGCAAAGCTGCGGTGGAGATGAGAACAGCTCAGAATTTCTTTTTACAATCAGTAGTGTATATAACACACCGCTAATACGTCTTGTACAGCAGGGCGGCGGTGCAACTCCTCTTGGTCTGATGCAGGCGGCGGTGGCATGTGCAAACGGAGATATGTCCGCTGCAGGGCAGCTTGCAGCTATGATGGGAAATATGTAGAATAAAAGTGGAGGAGGCTGGAATGAATAAAACATTTTATTTATGGAAGAAGGGGGAGTATCAATATCCATATGCAGGATAATTCCTGCCTAATATTACGGCTTATCTGCATGAAGACAGGGTAATCCGGTCGACGATTCTGGTTGTACCCGGCGGGGGATATGCCATGGTGCGCGCCGACTGAAGGTGAAATCGTGGCAAAGAAATTTTTTGAGGCAGGATATCAGGCGTTTGTGCTTACCTATACCACCAATATGTTTTGGATAGTGCCCTTGAATAAACAGCCGCTTGAAGACATTTCCCAGGCAGTATGTTATATCCGTACCCATGCGGAAGAATTAGAAGTACAGAGCAATCGAATTGTTTGCTGTGGGTTTTCGGCGGATGCACATTTGGCTGGAAGCCTTGCCGTTCATTATCAGGAACCGGAATTAAAAGAGGAAGCTTGTCCGGAAGTTTCCAACTGTCCGGATGCGGTACTGCTGTGCTACCCTGTGGTTACAAGCGGAGAAAAAGCGCACAGGGACAGCTTTGCATTATTACTTTGAAACAATACCTTCCGGGTAGCCAAAAAAGCGCAGACTACCCCTATCAAGCTTTTTCGTACGTTTTTA
>VSOD01000288.1 GCA_009774655.1 Lachnospiraceae bacterium | reverse complement strand
TCCCGGAAACTAAGATCAGCATTATAAGCGGGTATGATGATTTCGAGTATGCCAGACAGGCTATTTCTCTGGGGGTGGAACAGTATCTGCTCAAGCCGATCACCCGGGCTACGCTGCAGAAGGAGCTGACGGAGCTGCGGATGAAGATCGAGAATGAACAGGAGCAGAAACGGTATCAGGAAAAGTTTCAGGAGGAGACCAGGGAGTATGAACAGTTCTCACGGACGAACTTTTTCATGAAGGTGTTCGAGGGACGAATTCCCGTGCAGGATATCTATGAAGAGGCGGCGAAGCTGTCTTTGAAGATCAATGCCTCAGGGTACAATCTGGTGATGTTTGCCCTGCTGGAAAAGAAGGAGGGGATAGACAGCGGCTTCGAGTCGGAGACTTTCGCGAGAAAAAGGGACGAGCTGCTGCGGTATTTCGTGCGCTATCCGGAGCATATTGTCTTTCGCTGGAACATCAACACCTATGGGGTGCTGATCAAGGGAAATCCGGAGCAGATGCAGGAATTGACAGACAGGTGCCTGGGCGGCATAGAGCGCATCTGCGGCGCTGTGGAAGGCGCGCTTGACTGGTATGCGGCGGCCGGGGAGCCGGTGGAGCGGCTGAGTATGCTGGCCGGGTGTTATGCTTCGGCCAATCATCTGTTTGCCTATCGCTTCCTGATGCCGGAGGTGCATATTTTTACAAAGGAAGTGACGGACAACTATATGCCCATGGAGTCCGGCGGCCGGATCAGCGATATCGATTCCGCCAAGGTGGATCCGGGGCTGATCCGCGACTTTTTGATGCGGGGCAGTCATGATGAGATCCAGGAATTTACGGTGAACTGGCTGCTCAGCATACAGGATGCGCTGCAGTCCAGACTTTTTCAGAATTATCTCGCTTTTCATGTGCATTTCGTGGTGGTGGCGTATGTAGAGTCCATCGGCTACGATAAGAAGGAATTTCTGGAGCTTCTGGGAGAAGAGCAGATGCAGGAGGTTAATCTGAGCATGGAAGAATTGACCGCTTATATCAGGAACCTGCTGGAAAAGGCCATGGAGCTGCGGGATCAGGAATCCGTCAACCGCAGTAAGACGGTGCTGAAACGGGCGCTGGAATATATAGAAGAAAATTATGTGCAGGAGACACTCTCGCTCAACACGGTGGCGGGCGAGGTGGGCGTCAGCGCCAATTATTTCAGCGCCGTTTTCAGTCAGGAGATGGAAGTGACCTTTATCGAGTATGTGACGCAGAAGCGCATGGAGAAGGCCAAAAAGCTGCTGCGCCAGACGGAGAAGGCTTCCCGGGATATCGCACAGGAGGTGGGCTATAAGGATCCCCACTATTTCAGCTTTGTGTTCAAGAAGACCCAGGGATGCACACCGCGGGAGTACCGCACGCGGGGGAATCTATAGAGTCTGTGGTGTGGCGTCGCTTTCCCTGAGCACCAGTTCCCAGGGAAGCTCCTGCGATGATACCGGCAGCCGCTGCAGAGAGCGCAGCATGCAGTCGGCCGCACAGCGGGCCATTTCGTGGGGCCTGTGGGCCAGAGTGGTGATGCGGACATGGCTTAATTCACTGAGATAGCTGTCGGTGAAACAGACGACGGTGATATCCTGCGGCACTTCGAGACCGGCGTAGGACAGCTCGTTGATCATCCAGTAGGCGATCTCGTCATTCTGGCAGACCAGCGCGGAACAGCCGGGCAGCTGTTTGTGGATGAAGTCCGAGAGAAACCGGGCGTCCTGCTTTTTCTCCAGCAGATCCAGCTGGGCGGATGTATACCAGCCGATTCGTTCATCGGGAATCAGCAATCCGGCATCCCGCATATAGTGCTGCAGGCCATGATAACGCTCTATGCCCTGCATATCGTCCAGTTTGAAAAAACCGGCGAGCCGGGTATGTCCCTGATCGAGAAGATGCTGTCCCAGCTGAATGCCGCCGTAGTAGTTATCGTCTTTGACGCAGACTGCCCAGGGCAGAGTCTCATAGACGCCGTGCAGGAAAATAAGCGGTATGTCCCGGCGGTGCAGCTGCTCATAGTGATCCAGATTGGGATTTGGCAGGGCGCTTTTACAGGGTTCGACGATCAGACCCCGGGGCGGGCGGCCGCTGATCTCCTGCAGGAATTCCCGTTCCTTTGCCACCTGATTGTCTGTGGGGTACACCTGCAGTGAGTACCCTTTTCCGGAGAGAACGGTGCGGATATCGCCGATCAGTTCCGGATAGATATGTTCCTGTTCACTGCGGACGAGCAGTGCGATGGTGTTGCGGGAATCGTCTGCGGACAATCCGGTGGCGTAAGAGCCGCTGCCCTGTCTGGTGGTGATCAGGCCCTGTGATGCAAGCAGTGCCAGCGCCTGCCTGACGGTCTGCCGGCTGACCTGATACTGCCTGCCCAGTTCGGCTTCCGTGGGCAGCCTGTAGATACCGTTATTTACATTGGTGGTGAGCATATCTGCCAGCCGGGCCGCCAGATCCTTGTACTTTGCAGCCATATGTCTTTTCGTCCTTTCTGTCTTTTTCTTCTGAATTTCCTGCATTTCCGGCATCCGGTTCCGGCTAAAGCCATAAAAGGAAGCTGTTGCGGGACAGAAAGCGAAATTTCCAGTGTCATCAGCGATAATAAAAAATTCCCACCTTTGTTCATAATTTGTTCAAAATTTATTCACACCCGGGAAAAGAAATCATAAAATTTGCAACATAATTTTTCAATATCGGCAGAATAGACAAACAAAAACAGGAATATTTTCGAAGTTCAATACATAGAAATCATAAAAAAACTACCGTAATCGTAAAAATTATAACATACAAATTTGAATTTGTCCGTATTTTTCTGTATAAGTAAAAATTTGTATTGTTTATTTCACCGAAATCAAGGAAACGCAACGCTATTACATTGACGATTGATATTACGGCCGATACAATAGAACCATGAAGCAAGTCCACCGGGCGGGCTTCCAAAAAACATAATTCTAATTCATAAGGGAGGAAAAAGAATGAAGAAGAAATTAGCGTTTTTACTGGTAGCAGGTATGACAATGGCATCTCTTGCAGGATGCGGCGGTGACGACGCAGCGCCGGCAGATGCAGCACCGGCTGAGGAGGCAGCTCCTGCAGAGGAAGAGGCTCCGGCAGAAGAGGAAGCTGACACTGCAGAAGAAGCTCCGGCAGAAGAGGAAGCAGCAACTGACGAAGCAGCAGCACCGGCAGCAGACGGAGAATTGATCAGAGTAGGTTTCGCACAGGTTGGACATGAGTCTGACTGGCGTGCAGCCAACACACAGAACTATCAGGATACTTTCTCCGAGGCAAACGGTTACGAGTTATCTTTCGTAGACGCTGACAATGACAATGCAGTACAGTTGGAGGCAGTTCGTACTTTCATTCAGCAGGAGATGGATTACATCTGCATCGCTCCGATCGAGACAGCAGGTTGGGATACAGTGCTTCAGGAGGCACAGGACGCAGGCATTCCGGTACTGATCGTTGACCGTTCCGTAGATGCTGACGCATCTTTATACGAGACACAGATCGGTTGTGACATGGTTGCCGAGGGTGAGATGGCCGGAAACTGGCTGGCTGAGTACCTGGACGGCGAAGAGGCTAACATCCTTGTGATCGAGGGCTCTGTAGGTGCATCTGCAACTCTTGGACGTACAGAAGGCTTCAACAACATCGCAGGACAGCACAGCGAGTGGACGATCCTTGATTCTCAGTCCGGTGACTTCACACAGGCAGGCGGACAGGAAGTTATGGAGTCCTTCATCAAGTCCTACAGCGATTTCAACGTAGTAGTATGTCAGAACGATAACGAAGCATACGGCGCAATGGACGCAATGGATGCAGCAGGCATCACATACGGTGTTGACGGCGACGTGATCATCATCTCCTTTGACGCTACACACGACGGCTTACAGTATACATTAGACGGCAAGATCAACTGCAACGTAGAGTGTAACCCTCTGCAGGCTGAGTTCGCAGCAGAAGTTATCCAGAAGCTGCAGGCAGGCGAAGCGATCGACGCTCAGACAGTCGTTGTTGACGAGGCTTTCGTAGCACCTGGCATCGAGTCCCAGTATGCAACAACCATGACACAGGAAGTTCTGGACGGCCGCGCATACTAAGAGCTGGCACAGTACTTGAATTGAACACATAAGAATAGAATAAGGAGAGAAATTCCGTTTCTCTCCTTTTTCTTTCGCCAAATTTGGTGTACAATAGAGAAGTGCAGCGCATATTGTTGGAAAATTGACGGCAATATGATGAAATTTGGAAACAGTTCGGCCCGGGACTTTGCATTAACAGAGAAGCCGAAGGCTGAACTGTTACGAAATGCGGAAACAGTTTGGTCAGTTCTGTTTATTTACTGCACTGACCGCAGCAGGATGGAGTGGTTACGAAATGTGTGACGGCAGGAGGTATTTGTATGGACAGTAACATTGCTTTAACGATGCGGGGGATCTGCATGACCTTCCCCGGAGTCAAAGCGCTGGACAATGTGGACTTCACACTGAAAAAGGGTGAGATCCGTGCGCTGATGGGGGAAAACGGCGCCGGAAAATCGACATTGATCAAGTGCCTGACAGGTGTTAACAAGTTTGAGGCCGGTGAGATCCATGTAGACGGCATCGAAGGGCCTATCGTGAACAAAGACACGATGGATGCCCAGCATAAGGGAATTTCTACAGTTTATCAGGAAGTCAATCTCTGCCCCAATCTGTCGGTGGCAGAGAACCTATATATCGGGCGGGAACCTTTGACGAAGATCGGGACGGTGAACCGTCGCAGGATGAACCAGATGGCGGCGCAGCTGATGAAGGATCTGGATCTGGATATCGAAGTGACCAGGAATCTGGAAGAGTATTCGCTGGCGCTGCAGCAGATGATCGCCATCGCCCGGGCCGTGGATATGGAGAGTAAGGTTCTGATCCTGGATGAGCCCACTTCCTCTCTGGACGACAACGAGGTGGAGAAACTTTTCCATATGATGAAGCGGCTCAAGAAACAGGGCGTGGGCATCGTGTTCGTAACCCATTTCCTGGAACAGGTGTACGCGGTGTGCGACGGCATCACGGTGCTGCGCAACGGCACGCTGGTAGGCGAGTACACGGTGGAGGAGCTGCCGAGAGTCAAGCTGGTGGCGGCCATGATGGGTAAGGATTTCGATGATCTGGCCAGCATCAAGCCGGAAGGCAGCATGGACTTTACCAATGCACCGCTGGAGATTGATGCCAAAGGCTTAAGCCATGCGGGCACCATCAAGCCTTTTGATCTGGAGATTCATAAGGGCGAAGTGGTGGGGCTGACCGGCCTTCTGGGAAGCGGACGAAGCGAGCTGGCGCGGGCTATTTACGGCGCGGACAGAGCGCAGACCGGAACGCTTAAGGTGAACGGTAAGGAAGAGAAAATCAAGAGCCCTATCGACGCCATGAACCTGGGCATGGGCCTTTTGCCGGATGACAGAAAGGCGGAAGGCATCATCGGCGATCTGTCGGTGCGGGAGAACATTATTCTGGCAATGCAGGCGAAGCTGGGCATCTTTAAGAAGATTCCGATGGCGAAGCAGATCGAGATTGCCGACCAGTACATAGAGATGTTGCAGATACTGTCTCTTATAAAAATATCAGATCCCACGAGACTCCTGATCATCTGGGT
>VSOD01000287.1 GCA_009774655.1 Lachnospiraceae bacterium | reverse complement strand
TCCTTCCATTCTGTACTGAAAAAGGAAGAAATATATCTTCATACTTATCAGGATTCAAAGGAAGCCCGCAGAGCAATCTTTGAATACATAGAAGGCTGGTATAATCGTAAGCGGATACATAGCTCTATTGGTTATTTGACACCACAGCAAAAGGAGGATGAGTAACTAAAAAAAGCCACATAATCTTTCGGCTTTTTTTGTCCAAAGTATTGACATAGGTCCACCGAAAAAAGGGCATAAAAATCCCTCCAAACTGAAAACTGGTCTGGAGGGTAACGTCTATTTATTTAGGCATGGTAAAGCCGCCCACCGAACCTCGTTTTTTTTATTCGGTGGGTAAGTACCACAATGATTTTTTTATCAATATCTCTTTCTTCTTTCGTAAATAAAAACTACTGCAATTACCAGCAAACTTAAACCGAAAAGCCATATCTTTGTGGAATAATTGCCTTTTCCCATTGAGAACAAATAGAAAATACTATCCTCTGACACATTCCCCAAAGAATTTAAAAGAAAATATCCGATTGACGCCAAGTAACCTACAATAACAGAATTGCTGAATATGGCTGCTGCAAATCCAAAGCTCCCCAATGCCATTGCGCTTATCACTGTTCCCGCCACATAAGGCATAAAGGGAAATATACAGTTTTTCCATACCATAATTCCAGAGAACAGGCATACCAACAGAATTAGCAGCAGCATTGACATGATGAACCGCAGCAATAAGATTTTCCAATGAGGGATTTTCTTTGTGCAAACTACGTCCTGTATTGCCTTAGACTGTTCTGGGGCAGGCAGCGGAGCTATGAGAAATATTCCTGTTAGTATTACAGCCTGTTCCAAACATTCCGCCGAACGAACCATATCTAAATTTGCAATCCCCCTTAGCAAAGGAATTATCAGCAAATAAGCCGCCGCCAAAATTACGTTATTTTTTACTGCCAAAAGAAAGTTTGTCCTGCATATGCCCAAAACACTTGTGATAGATATTCGCCGCATTTATTTTTCCTTTCCGCTTAAACTTAAGAACCCATATGGACAGAACGACAAATAGAATACCGATTCCCGCCATAAGCAGCCTGTTCCTGCAAATCATTTGAAATTCATCTTGTATCACTTCATAGCCACGCAATGTATTGTGCCTTATCATTAAAGTTGCTGCTCCCGTGTCCCCTGACAGTCCAGTTACTCCCTTATCAACCATCCACCAAAGGAATTGAATGGCAATTGCAATCGGAGAGTCTGTGAGCAAAGTGAAAAATATCCCGATTGCGGATACCGCCATGACCTCTGGCAGGAGCCACCATAAAATGTATTTGATATACGCAAAATAGTCTACTGAAATACCTTTCTCTGCGCCAAACGATATAAGCGGCACAAGGGATTCAAAACTTAACAGCAGAACAGGCAGGAGAACCATAGTGACACTTGCCAAATATCTTGAAACCACCAGTCTTGCCGAAGATATTTTTTTGCTGTAAATCAATTCTGACGCATTGCCCATACGGTCTTTCATCCATATAAGCGCTACCAAAAATATAGGGTACAAGCCTAGTTCCAATCCTATATAATCACAAAATAACCGTGCAAAACCGCCCGTCACTTTATCCTTATTGATTGTCTGGTTATATTCCTCACATGCTTCTTCATAAGTCATTTCCGACATGCCAAAATAGGTAATCATCATTTCGGGGGAGTACTGTGAACCGTTTTCACCTATCATACTTTCCATTTCCTGCATTAGCTCTTTGAAATGTTCATAAGTGACCTGTGATACAAAATGCTTATATTTATCATCTCCGCTTTCTGTGTCTGCCCTGTTTCCCATCACCGTATTCAAATTTCCATTCTCATCAGCACTCATTGCGTCAAAGGAAATGATTGTGCCTGTGACTGCCGGAAAATAATCTTCTGGCAAATCCTTTAATTGTTCTTCCGTCAATCCCGTTATTTCACAAAGTATTTCAAGTACACGTTTTTGCTCATCATCGCTAAGCGTAATCGCTTTATAGTATCCAATGGGATATGTGGCGTAGCGGTTGCTTTCATATTCTGACAGTAACGCCCTTGTAACGCCCATCATGATTGCCGCTGGGTCATCCTCTGAAACTTTACTGCCAAAGTAATCGTCCTCCTCGGATGGTTTGGACAGTAATGGGCGTTCAAAACCTATATCTGCCGGGGGAATACCTTTTTCCCAATTGATTTCTGTTTTTGCCACTCCCCGAAAATTCTGGAACCAGCTAAATGCCAAAATAGCGAGAAAGAAATAATAAATCACGCTTGCTGCAATCTTTTTACACTCTTTAAAATATAACTTCATCGTTCTATCCCTCCCTTAAGTCTGGCTTAAGAGATACATATACCCATCTTCCAACGTAGGGGGCTGAAGCACATATTTTTCTTCTGGCTCCACGTCTGACAATACCCTGTACTGTGTGCCTGACTGTGAAGAAATGATATTTAAGACAGCATACTTTTCCTTGATCTGTTTATCCTGCTTTTTTGCCGCTGAAATAAGGTAAACTTTTCCCTCTGCCTGTCCCACCAGTTCTTCCGTGCTGCCATTCCATATCATTTTCCCATCGTTCAATACTCCTATATTTTCACAACACGATTCAACATCCGAAGAAATATGGGTGGAAAGAATCACGATCCTGTCTTCTGCAAATTCACTTAACAGATTTCGGAAACGAATACGTTCCTCTGGGTCAAGCCCTGCTGTCGGTTCGTCAACAATAAGGATTTGCGGGTTATGTAACAGTGCCTGTGCAATCCCCAGCCGTCTTTTCATCCCTCCCGATAAAGCCTTTACTTTCGTCCGCATATCTTCTTTTAGATTTACCTGTTCAAGTAATGCCAATATTCTTTCTCTTCGGATTTTATCTGGAATTTCCGACAGCAGCCCAAGGTAATCCATTGCGCCATAAACACTCATACCTCTGTAAAAAGAAAAATCCTGCGGGAGATAACCTACGATTTCCCGTATTTTACCTGTTTCTTTGATTGGGATGCCATTCATACTGATTTCCCCGCCTGACGCTTCCGAAAGCGTCGCCAAAATTCTCATTAGGCTTGTTTTTCCTGCGCCATTCCGCCCAAGAAGCCCGTACATTCCAGAATGGATTGTAACGGATACATTTTCAAGGGCTGTCTTTTTTCCATAGTTTTTGGAAAGATTTCTTATTACAATTTCATTGTTTTTGCCGTATGGCACGTGTGCCCGGCTGGGTATAAAGGTATCCTTTAGGATTTCCATAAATACAAAAACCTCCTTACTTGTGTTGTAAGGAGATTTTATAATAGAAAAGCCAATTTTCCGAAAAGGATATTAAAAACTTTTTAATTTGGCGGTTACACATGCCCCCTTTTCTTTCTGATTTCCGACATACAATAAACCGCCATGTTTTTCACAAAGTATCTTACATACGCTTAAGCCTATACCAAAATGCTGTTTTTCCTTATCATTACTGTAAAATACAGTGGTTGCTTTTTCCAAATCTGCCGCTGAAAAACCTTTCCCATCATCCTTTACGGTAAGAATGAGAAAATCTTTTTTGTGTGAAAGGTTTATGCTTACTTGTTTTTCTGCATATCTTAATGCGTTCTGCAGGAGATTTTCTAAAATCCGAAAAAACACGCCCTTATCTATTTGAATTTTGTCCACCGTAATATCGTTTGAAATAATGATTTCTTTATTTCCCGCAAGCTGCTGCACATTGCTTCTTAATTCATTCAATAATAGCTTCACATTTTCAGACCGTTTTTCAATTTCAATATTTTCAATCTTCTCAATATCCCGAACGCTCTTTACATATAGCTCCAAACGGTTTACCGCTCCCTGCATAGATGATACTGTATCGAAAAGCATATCTTCCGTAAGCTTATCCTGTGGGATATTTTTCTCTAAATAGTCTAAATATCCTTTGAGGACGGTAATCGGCGTTCTTAAATCATGGGATACCGAAGCATTCAATAATTTCCTTTGTTCTAAGGATTCCCACAACGCTTTGTGTTTTTGCCGAAGCTCCCTGCGCATTTTTTCCATAGAACAGCATAACTGCCCTAACTCATCATCACCGTCATATTCAATGTGAAAGTCAAGATTATCCTCCTGTATTCTTTCCACGCCATTCTGTAACTGTGTGATAGGCTCCCGAAGCTTTTTTCGGTAATATACCGCCGCAGCCGCCCCAATCCCGACAGCAATATAAAAAACAGGCAGACCAACCATAGCAGCATAAGAGCCATAATAGATGACAGTATCCCATCTGCTTAAAGGCTGCCATGTGATATTGTTGTTATCAATATCCAAAATATAATTGCCTGTGTTCTCATCCATCTGAAAATCAGGGGAATTTATCGTCATATACCGTTTCTTTAATATTTCATGCTGCACTTGGTTTGCCGCAAAGATAGTAATAGACGATAACATGGCAGTCACACATATCGTAATTAAAAAAGTAACTGCCATAGATGTCCTAAGCGACTTTGTTTTTATTTTGCCCATTTATAACCAACTCCCCATACTGTTTCAATATAGTTTTTATCCGTATAAACTGACAGCTTATTCCGTATCTTTCGGATATGTTCTTTTACTACAATGCTGTCGCCCTCGCCATTATATCCCCAAAGTTTTTCATAGATAGTTTCCCTGTCAAAAACCATGCCTGCATTTTGGGAAAGAAAACGGATAATCTCAAATTCTTTATTTGAGAAGTCTAACTGTTCCTTACCATAAAATACCGTTCGGCTATTGTAATCAATCATCAATTCTTCATCAAACCTTAGATTTTCAGCTGTGCCTTTTCTTTCTTCACGCCGAAGGTGCGCCGAAATTCTTGCCAATAATTCATCCATGCGAAAAGGTTTCGTAATATAATCATCCCCGCCGACAGACAGCCCCTTTATCACATCCCGTTCCGTTACCCGTGCTGTCAAAAAAATAATCGGGCAGGATATATGCCCTCGGATAAGCTGGCACAATTCCAATCCGTCCATTTCTGGCATATTGATATCCAACAATATAATATCTGGTATTACGTTTAATAGTTCTAACGCTTTTTTTGCATTTTCCGCTGCATATACGGAAAATTCTTCTCCTAAACATTTTTCCATCATGGATAATATCATTTCTTCATCATCAATAATCAGTATCTTGTATTTCATAGGCAATGCTCCTTATCAGTTAATCCCTTTATTGTAGCCGATAAAAGACAAATTTTCGACAATTTCATGCCAAGTGATTATAATTATACCCGTTATTTCCACTGCTATCAACAGCATTGCATATGGGCGGCAGAAATCACTTTCTACCGCCCGTTTATAGCTATGCATAAATAATTTCCTCGTTCACAATTTCCCTCGCACACGCCCTTATGTTATTTAAATGTTGTACCCATTCTAAGGCGTTTTCTTCCTTTAGCTGTTCCGTTATGCCCTGTGCCTGTTTCATGCCCTCTATGAGCCTTTCAAAACGTCCCTGCGCCTGCCTGTCGATGTCGGCAAGGTAAGAATTGAGCCTGCCGCTTGTGAGCAGATTGGTGTATGTAACTTTGCGGTACTGAGTCAGATAGTCCAGATGCCGCTTTCTCGCCTGTCGGCTCGGTCGGTTCGCAGCTTGAGTGCCACTGGCACTCGCTCACCCCCATATG
>VSOD01000286.1 GCA_009774655.1 Lachnospiraceae bacterium | reverse complement strand
ATGATGAGCGGAACCTTATCGTGAATTATGCCTTTAAGCTGAATGACATGGAAAAGACAAGGGAACTTGCGGAGCATGCAGAGCCGATGAATTTGTGAAATAGAATCACAGTTTATCGGCTCTGTTTCTTTCATAAGGTTTTAAGGCAAACGCCCACCATATAAAAAAACGGTGTTTTGGTGGGCTGATTTGCTATGCCCGAAAAGACTTAACAGACACTCTCCAGACCTGTTTTGAAGTTTGGAGGGATTTTTTATGTCCTTTTTTCGGGCAGTTATCCATCTGCTCACCATACACAAAATTTATTCATACATAGCATATCGGGGAATGGCAGGAAGCCAGTTAAAAAAATCCCTGCCCATGCAACGCTACTTCTCACCATGAAACCAGAAGTAGAATCTCCACTTAACAGAATATATATCTCCTATAACCGTAGAGGTCACAGAACCTTTGCGGTTTTTCTTTTGTCGTTTTTTATCAGATTGTGCCGCAGTGCGTTATGCGGTATTCATTGTCGTTCGCCGCCCTCTCCATCTGGATTTTTACGTTTTCAAAAATTCAGATTGGAGGAAAATACGGTGAAATATGCACCAAGAAAAGTATATATCAAAGAAAACAATGTCTATGTGGAATTATCCTATACAGACTTCTGCCGCCGCAGGCAAGCCGACCAGAGTTACATGGACAAGCTGTTTATCCCCGTGCAGGGCTGTCTGCTTGAAGTCGTGCGGGAACAGTACGCAGAGTTCTACAAGGATAAAGAACGGTGGCGTTATCTGAAAAAACTGGACACAAACCACAGCCTGCTGTCATTGGAGGGATTTACGGACAGTGAGGGGAATGTGATTGACTTCGTTGTTGATGAAGCGATGGACGTTGCGGAAACCGTTGTCCGTGCGGTAATGGTGGACAGGCTGAAAGCCGCCCTGCCCTTATTGTCGGATAGTGAACAGACGTTGATACAAGCAATCTTCTTTGAAGAACTTTCCGAGAGGGAAGTCGGGTTGCGGTTATAACCCAGAGGATGTGACTTCTGTATGGGTAGTTGAGAATGGTGCGTATGTGGAATTTATGCTGATAGAATCTCGTTTTCAGGGAAAAGACCTTATTGAAGTACAGGAGATACAGAGCAGCCAGAAGGACATTGCTAAAAGTGAAATGAGGAATAATTTACAGGCTCAGATTGATCTTACTCAGCATATTGAAACTATTGTAGGTAGTGTTAATACTCATAAGGATGTACATATGAAGAATATTCGCAATACAAGAAAAAAGGAACAAAAGAGATGCCATCAGGATTACATGAAGGAGGGAAGGAATTATGGTTTACATATCTCAGTAAGAAAACCTGGCAGAAATTCTGCCAGGTTTTTTGGAACTTTGTGAGTGCAGTTGTTTTAATGATTGTCAATAAGAAATTCTTCATAAAGTTTATTTCTGTACTGCTTATCTTGTGTGGCCCTGACCACATCCTGTGACCGGTTGCCTTCCATCAATATTGTGATTAATCTGGAAAGTTTGTCTTCGCCCTGTTCGATGCCTTGCTCGATGCCTTCTTTTAATCCTTCTCTTTTTATTGTTTTTGCTTCATAGTCCAAAACTTTTCCACCCATGACCGCTTTCACTCCTTCCTTAACAGAATCGTATCTGGCAGCGATATGCTCCAATACCTTATTCGACATGTCAATAATAGTACACTTCATATATTCGCTGATGGCTCCCTGGTTTAAGAGTTCTTCCAGCTTATTTTTGATCTGTCCATACTCTTCCTGTAATGCTTTCAGCTTCATTTTATCCTTTTCGTATTCCTCAAACCGTGCTTCATGGGAAAAGATATAGAAAGGGATCAACAGCAGAAGATTCTTTTCAAAAATCTCTTTTAAGGTGTATTGTTGAGATTTCATCACCTGGATATCATATTCCACAGTTCCGCCCGGTGTTATCATCCTGATCTTCAGAGTATCAGGCGTTGATGCATGATGCCTTAAAAACAGTACAGCGGAATGCGGCAGCGTCACGGTAAGGATATTCTCCTTAATTTCCCCTTCATCCAGGGCGATCTGGGTATCGTACTCAAAAAATCTCACCAGCATGCTGTTATCAGTGCTGCTCTGGCATTCGAGATGGTACTTTTTTGTTTCTTTACCTTCTATTTTAAAGCTGGTGTCGGTGATCCGCCCGTCTTCATTTCCGTCCTGCTGGTTCAGGAAGTGTTCATTTGGTGAGAAGATGATTCTTTCCTTTCCTGAATAATGTTCCCCGAACACCTCATTTATTACAGGGATGATCAAAGGGCTGCAGTCATTTACCAGCGTGCGGAACACATCATCATATGGTGTATTTGCTATCTTTACATTTCCCATTATTATCTCCTTTTACTGTATTTTATCACATCGCATACATTTACTCAATCGGAAAGCACAATGCTCTGAAGAAGGGGCTGAGGTGGAACCTGCTTCGGGACAGAGTGTGTCTGCATGTGATTACTTTTAAAAACAGTATAACAGTAGAGAGCCGGGAGGATTCTGGTGAAAATACATAAAAAAGAGAAATTTCCTTTTGGTATTTTACCTGGCTGGGCAGAATACTGTGATGGGAAGTGAAGGAAAGAAATAAGGCGAGAAAAAAGGGCATATAGGGTGATTCTATATGCCCGGTAACAGGTACTTATGTTATATGGCAATTAACAGTCACTGTTTATGTGTGCTTAAGCAAATCAGACATTTGTTCCCTCAATACTTGAAGCTCTTCCTGATTCCGCATGCAGTATGTTCTATTGCAATGATCAGATAAAAAGCATGTTTCGCATATTATTTCGTTAATGCTTTGATTGGCGAGGTCATCGTCACTTGGAAGTTGGTAGGAGCCTATCCGCTCAATATCCTGAGGATTTTTTAAAGAATAGTCCAGGACTTTTCCGTTTCCCGTTTTGACATATCTGTACACATCTGCATAAAAAGAAACACAGTCTCCGGCTTTAAAATCTTCAAATCCCTGAATATCCATCCAAACATGGTCTTCTTTTCCTTTAAAGCAATCGCCGTCGGGATACATGCCGCTGACATAGATCCTTTTAAAGCATATATTTTTCTTTGCTTTCTTTTCTATGCATCCTTTGAAATTGGATGGAATATTATAATAGCACATTTCAAACCAGGAACGCTGTTTCCCGGAGGACTGTATCTGGATATCAATGTAGTCATCATAAGTGAGCTTCCGGCCGCTGACTATATCCGCCATTCCGGCAGGGGAAAAATCCAGGTTCCCGATTTCAGTCAGGACAATAGTGTTATCGCCATAATGTTCGGCCAGTAGTTCTTTAATATATTCGTTGTCCTGATACTTTTGGATCAGGGCGGCCGCTTTTGATGTTTTGTCCTCCCGGTCGTTCTGCCACTTCCTTTCCTGCTCATCCCGCTCAATGGCCTGCTGTCTTTTGATATAAGCCTGCTCTTTTTCTGTTAAAAGGGGCTTTAAGTGCTTGAGGTCATCATAAAAACCATCTTCGAGATGCTTCTTAAAACGGGTAAGGACTGCCGCCAGCATTTCCACAGATAAGAATTTCGCATCCCTTATGGAACAGCTGTGATAACAGCCGGTCATGATATTGCCATGCCCGTCACCATAGAGAATGGCTGTGTTCCAGGGGCAGAGATAATGATCCTTATGGATATATTTCCCGTGCTTCAGCCCTTCCTCAAATTCCGGAAATATCTTTGGGTTCCCGCATCCCTCGTAATCATCTGCCCAGAATCCGGAGGGGCCTTTGTCGGCGTGCCGGATCATTACATCAATTAGGTTAATGGTTTTCTTTTTTGCTTTCCTGCTGTTCATTTCTTTCAACCTCCGTTGTTAATAAGTGCTGCCGCAATTGGCAGCCTGACATGCTAACATCGGGCTGGGAAGAGAGCAGGGCTGTGGTTCTGGACAGAGGAATATTTCAATGCATGGTATTGTGCATTACAGGGGATTGAGGTTTTCAAGGTGCCCCATACAGAAATCCATCGTCTTTTGCATGGAATCCTTTAAGATTTCTATATTTTTCATGGTGCTGTCACATTCGAGGGAATGATCGCATCCCTCATATACAGTCAGAGGGATGTGGTTTTCCTTCGAAAGCCGGATAACTTCATCAGTATTGCTCCACGGGTCTGCCGTCCCGATAAAACCAATTGCATAGTCTGGCGCAAAAAGATAAGTCTGTGCCAAGGGTGTATACAGAATATGCCGTACATACTTTAATGCATATTTTTTTGCATAAGATGCCGCAATGATCGTCCCGATGCTTTTCGAGATGAAAAGAACATCATCATTTGCAGACCATGCAATATCCGCAAGTTCGTCTTCTGCCTGTGAAAACAGTACCTCATATGCTTCTTTCATTTTCTCTTCATTTCCACGGATATTTCCTGCTTTATAGGTGTAACTCACATTTCTGGAATCCTTATACCCCAGTTCATGGACAAGGTTCCGGCTGTAATATAGGAGGGGTTTGTCACAATGGTATCCTATGCCGGGAAAGCAAACAACTATTTTTGACATAATACTTCCTTTCAGTTCCTGATTCTTTCTTTACTTGATAATATCTTGAATTTACCGTTCCAGGAGACCATAAATTTCATATCTTGAAAGCATATTTTGGAGCATGATTTTTGTACCCATAAGCTGTTTATAGGTTGCAGTCTTTATTTTGCCTGCCGCCCGTAGCTGCTCCATTTTACTTACGGTATCCTTATATTCCTTTTGGATTGCCTGAAGCATTTCCTCAAATTTTTCTTCCCGTCCGGACATAACATTCCTCCATTAACTTCCGATCCAACTACTAAAAATCATACCATGTATGTCCTGATACAGCTATATTTTTCCATAAAATTTTTCCTCTTTTCCTCAATCTCTTCTTCATGACTGGAATTACGGTACAGTACTTTATTTTCTCAAAATCCTTTCTTTGATTGATATAGTAGGATGATATTACATCGGAAATGAAAAGGGAGGAGGTAAATAGTGGGTGGAATGGAGTAAATTTCTGTCACCTGAAGAAAGAGGGCAGTTGGAGGAGCTGATGGAAAAGGCAGCGGAAAGGGAGAAGGAGCAAATGCCTTCTGGTGCGTCAAACAGGTTTTTGTTAATGAAGTGCCAGACCGACTGTCTGCGTCAAATGGAGGAAAGGGATGGGACGGTACAATCCAGATGTATTGATGATGTGCAGGTATTGCTGAAATCCATCTGCAGATTCTGCCGTGAACATGGATGTTATGTATGCTGCAGGGATATGGGACAGTATGCGGAGCCAGCAGATAACCAAAGGTGAGCAACCGGAATTTTTAAAGGACTATGGAGAGTCAGACAGCCATAGTCCTTTAAAATCCATCGCCGGTTTAGAATTATATACATCTTTGGGATGCCTTAAAACGCGGTCCTGTTTAGTTTCTCCATAAGAATATCAATAAATGAGACAGGTCCCATACAGAACATAACATAATAGGAAGAAAGAGGACAGAAAAGAGGAGGAAGATAATTATTCAGGAAGCTCCATGACCTGTTTTCTACCAGCAGCCTGTTCCAAAGATGAGTTTCTTCTATTATAATTATACTCAAACTTCCCACATCAAAAATGGGATCCGCACCTTGAAAAATCAATACTTTAGCCCACAAAATATCCTTATGCTG